>NZ_CAWUDP010000148.1:0-18711 GCF_963920835.1 Scytonema sp. PCC 10023 | reverse complement strand
ATACCTTCGGTTGGTTCAACCACTGTGGTCTATTTACCTGAAAATTGCTGTAAAAACCATTCCTGGTTGGCAGGAACGGTTGAGAAATCTTATTGATGAATTAATTGAAGAAAATGACAACTGTCAATGAGTGACTAGGTTTGTCTATGATAATGGCGTCTTAAGACTGTCTCTAACTGCTGCACGCAAAGAAAATGAGTATTTAAAACGTGTTAATGCCCAATCTTTGCAGCAAACACTGAGAAGGCTTGAAAAGGCTTTTGTAAGTATGTGGGAGCAAAATCATGGGTTCCCAAGATTTAAAAAGCCAGGACGAATGCGGTCTTTTTCTTTTCCTCAGTTAGGGCAAAATCCATTAACCAATGGGTGTGTAAAATTACCCGTCATTGGCGCGGTCAAATTCCGTCAATCGCGGGATATCCCGGATGGTGGAATAGTTAAGCAAGCCCGTGTGGTTAAGCGTGTTTCGGGCTGGTACGTGATGCTAACCGTTCAATGGGACGTGAACGCACCTCAAAGGTTGCCGCACGGGGAAGTAGTAGGGATAGATGTAGGATTAACAAGTTTTGTTGCAACCTCTAATGGTCTTTTAGTCAAGCGTCCGAGGTTTTTTGTAGATGCCGAGCGCAAGCTTAAATTGCTGCAACAGCGCGTTTCCAGAAAACGTATTGGCTCGAACAACTGGAAAAAAGCCCAAAAGAAAGTTGCTTCATTGCATGAGTACGTCGCCAATTGTCGTAAAGACTGGCATCGAAAGCTATCTCATCAAATCTGCGACAACGCGGGAATGGTGTTTGTTGAGGATTTGAATCTTGTCGGCTTATCTCGTGGAATGCACAGGTTACATTGCTTGGATGCGGGATTTGGTCAGTTCTTCAACATTCTTGAACAAACTTGTTTCAAGCGCGATGTTTATTTTCAAAAAGTAGATAGCCGCAAGACAAGTCAGATTTGTCCAAACTGCGGAGTTGAAACAGGTAAAAAAGAGCTTTCGGAACGTACTCACAAATGCACGAATTGCGGCTATACAACCGATAGAGATGTAGCAGCCGCTCAAATAGTCGCGATACGTGGACTTGCAGCTGTCGGGCAGACAGTCAAGATGCTTGCTGAGGGTAAATTCATTGGAATCCCCGCGAAGCAAGAATCCCCCGGCTTCTAGCCGTGGGGAGTGTCAACTTAAGACTCTCTTCCTAAAGTCGTAATGGCTGCAATTTCCTCTACCTCCTAAAAAGCAAAATGAGTTATGATAATCTACAGTAATTCTATAGATTAACTGGATTTTATAACTCTGCCGTTGGAAATTTCAAAGGCTAGGGGAGTTTTTGATTTATATCAGCTCGTGAAACTGCTGATAATTTGAGGAATTAGGGTGATGGCATTATCTACAATTTTTCATACCACATTAGGTCATATCTACATTACGGTTCCTCAGCACTACAATCGCCAACCCATTGTCTCGCGATTGATTTCTCGTTACGATTTAACAATCAATATTGCAGCAGCTGTTTTAGAAGCTCATACAGAAGACGATGGTTGGTTTAATCTTGAAATTCAAGGAATTTCTCAACAAGTAGAAGCTGGTCTTGCCTATCTTCAAGAACTGAATATAGAGATTTTGCAGTTAGACCTCAAAAGCCTTCCAGAAAAAAACAGAGATAAGCTACAGCTTTTATGTGCTTCTGTCAATTCAAGTGACGAGATTGAAGACGATGAAAAAAAAGCTGCTTTGACTATGGTAGAAGGACAAACCACTCGTGCTAAATTTCAAGTTTGTATTTCTAAAAACTATAGTTCTTATCCGGTCATTGCAGGGCTGGTTTATTGTTATGGATTAACTGTTAACATTACCGGAGCCATGTTAGATAACAATACTGAAAATGACGGCTGGTTTGATTTAGAGCTTTGGGGTAGACGTGAGCAGATTGTGTTGGGCTTAAGATATTTAAAACAATTGGGCTTACAAATTTGGCTATAGTTTTTTATATAGCGCAACTCAATTGAATGAAGTACAAATTTATCTGTGTCCATCTGTGGTTCATTATTTCTTTCTATACCTTACTCCGGGTTGCAAACCGCTATATAAATTAAGATTGTGTATTGTGATTTTTCAGAAGTTGTTGGAGATATAAAAATATGGCTCATGCTTGCTGTGGTCCCGGCTACGCTTCCCCAGAAGCCGCAACGAAAGCGGAACATGAAAAGGTACTATATACAATTGCACTTTATACGGGTACAGGTATTGAACAGCCGGATTATCTTGCAACCATAGACGTTGACCCCAACTCTCCAACCTACTCGCAAGTGATTCACCGCTTGCCAATGCCTTATATTGGCGATGAACTGCATCATTTTGGCTGGAATGCTTGCAGTTCTTGTCACGGCGATGCTAGTAAATCTCGGCGTTTTTTGGTGATTCCCGGTCAACGTTCCAGCAGAATTCACATTGTAGATACAGCGGATGCAAAAGCCCCGAAACTTCACAAAGTCATTGAACCTGAAGAAATCAAGGAAAAAACTAACCTCACCGCTCCCCATACCGTACACTGCCTAGCTGATAGTCACGTGATGATTTCCATGCTGGGTGACAGCGAAGGGAATGGTCCTGGTGGCTTTTTGTTACTTGATGAGAATTTTGACATTGCTGGACGCTGGGAACGCAAAGCCGACGGTATGCGCTTTAACTACGACTTTTGGTACCAGCCGCGTCATAATATCATGGTGAGTAGCGAGTGGGGCGCACCCAAAACCTACTATCCCGGCTTTGACCTCAAGGATGTAGCGGCTGGAAATTATGGTAGTCAACTGCATTTTTGGGATTGGTCGAAACACGAAATTATCCAAAGTTTTGACTTGGGTGACGAAGGACTCATCCCCTTAGAAGTGCGCTTTCACCATAACCCCGACAGCACTCACGGATTCGTTGGTGCCGCACTCAGCAGCAATGTTTGGCATTGGCACAAGCCCAACGGTCATTGGCAAGTCGAGAAAGTGATTGATGTGCCATCAGTTGAAGTGGAAGGCTGGCCCATTCCTGTACCATCATTGATTACCGATATCCTACTTTCAATGGACGATCGCTATGTCTATTTCTCCAACTGGCTGCACGGAGACATTCGCCAATACGATATTAGCGATCCCTCCGATCCCAAACTCACAGGTCAAGTTTGGGTTGGTGGCTTGTTGGGCAAGAGTGAGGAAAGTAAGGGCAAAAAATTGGCTGGTGGACCGCAAATGCTGCAACTGAGTCTTGATGGCAAGCGGCTTTATGTCACCAATTCCCTGTTTAGCACTTGGGACAATCAGTTTTACCCTGACTTATCCAAAACTGGCTCATATCTACTACAAATTGACTGCGACACTGAAAACGGGGGATTGAAAATCAACGAGAATTTCTACGTTGACTTTGGCAAAGAACCAGCAGGTCCATCTCGCGCTCATGAGATACGTTATCCTGGTGGCGATTGCACCTCTGATATTTGGATTTAAGGGAAAATATGGCAGGCAAGATGCCTGCCCTACAAGATTTGTATGAAAACATACAAAGTTGAACTTGTGAATCGCAATAACTTTGTTGTTGAAGTTGCAGAAAACCAATATATTTTAGATGCAGTGGAAGCAGCAGGTTTGCGGTTACCAGTGGGTTGTCGATATGGTGCTTGCATCACTTGTGCAGCACGTTTAATTGAGGGTGAGGTGGATCAGTCTAAAGGAGTTGCCCTCAAACCCGCGCAGGAGACGATTGGCTATGTACTCCTGTGCATAGCATATCCTCGTTCAGATTGCAAGTTTGACGTTGGTGTCGAGTGCCAGGACAAGCTTTATACCAATCCTTTTAAAGGTGGTCATTAATCACACAACCCACGCAAGTTGATTAGGCTGCGTCTACACTGGGCAAAGACGGTGCAGGAGATTCATCAACTGTTCCCCATCTTCCAGGTAGGTCACGTACTCGCTTTCGCCCACCTTAATGTCCTTGCCTTCCATATCCTCCCCGTACCGCTCAGCCATGACGACAATCGGCGTGCTGCTGGGGAGTTCTGCTCCTTGACAAATACGCCGCCCTATGTTAATGACCTGGTCTATCGGCAGATTGACCTGGTTGAGCAAAATTAACTCAGGGCGATCGCGCACACCACGCGCTAGGGCGATCGCGTCTTCTTCTTGTAGCGCTGAAATCACGTGGTAGCCTCGGTTACTGAGGTTTAGCTTCAGGAGCGGGCGCGTATCGTCATCCAGTTCCATCATCAGAATTGTCGGTGGCACATCTTTTTTCTCGCTCATTTGTTCCCCGTTTGCTCCTTTTTAGAATTGTTAGTTGCAGACTGAGGAGAAGAGATAATGTTACAGCTTGAAGAAACTTAATTTGTACACAATCAGACAGAAAGCCTCAGCTTGGTGCTTCACTCTCAGCCCCACGATAGAAGGTGAGAACGAGATCAATCAGCCATCTCTGTCCTTTCCTCCGAGCAAGCGATCGTATTCTTCTCTGAGAACCCTGAAACACTCGCACGAAGTCGCTTCCAGCCTCCGCTGATCCAGGATCTGGACGCGACCTCGATAATACCGGATGAGACCACTCTCCTGAAACTTTTGGGCAGCTTGGGTGACGCCAGCGCGGCGTACGCCCAGCATATGGCTGAGGAACTCCTGGGTAAGCTTAAGGTCATCCGAGTCAACGCGGTCTTGCGCCTCCAGCAGCCAGCGTGCCAAGCGTTGTTCTAGAACGTGGAGGCTGTTGCAGCCGGTGGTCTGCGAGATCTGCGCGATCAGTGCTTGTACGTAGCGCAGCAGCACGTCGCGCAGCTTTTTATTGCGATCAAACTCCTCTAGCAGAATCCCTGCATCCACCTTGAACGCGCTGCCCGCCATCTGTACGATGTACTCCGTCTGCGTAGTCTCCCTTCCGCCCATGAAGGCATTGACGCCGATCACTTCACGGTTGCCGACCATACCCGTCTCAGCCGTGGAGCCGTCAGTCATCGTGACCGTGATCGAGAGCAGGCAATCGATGGGGAAATAGAGATCCTTAATAGTCTCGCCAGGATGGTGGAGTATCGTGCCCTGTTCCAGCGAGACTCGTTTCAGGTTGGGGGCAAGCTTTTCGTATAACTCAGGCGGCAGTACAGCAAGCAGGCGGTTTTGAGCAGTCATGCGAGCGTTTTTCAAAAAAATCGTGCGATCAGTTTTCTTTAAGCCTAGCTTAAAGAAAACTGTCAGAAGTCCATACACTCGTAACAATTGGCGTAGTCCAGCTGCCGTGAAGCTACTCTAGTTTCTGGTGAGAGGGATCAAACTCCTGGACAGTATAACGCTTCTCGGCAGCAAAGCCCCTCTGCTCAGCAGATGCTTGCGCTTTCCTTGCGAATTGCCGCGCTTCTTGAGCAGTTGCTCGCGCTATCTGTGTGAATTGCCGCGCTTCTTGAGCAGTTGCTCGCGCTATCTGTGCGAATTGCCGCGCTTTCTCAACAGAGATTCGCAACTGCTCGGATACACGATGCTGCTCCTCTAACTCTATACGCTCAGCCTTAGGGCTGACTCGAACTTCTTCGGTCATGACTCAATACCTCTGGGTTGAGAACTTAAAGCCGTTGATTAACTGTTGATGAACCCTCGATCCGGTTGTGTGTAGATAGAGGTTTTCTTGTTCTGTCAGCACCAAACACTTAAAACAGTGAACAGTACCAGCCGCAGTGACGCTTTCTCGGGCTGGTGTGGTTCTACTGACACCAACGCTTTCTGTGCTCTTGGTGTGGTGTTTCCCCCGGAGGATGAAACTGATACTGCGGATACTTGATATCTGATAACTGATAACTGGTCACTGTTAATTTTTGTCCCATCCCTTCAAAATCAGGTGACGCTGGGAGTCTACGCTCAACTTCTTTTGCTGCTGTAGTTTTTTAAGCAACCGGGTGATGGTGACTCTGGTTGTGCAGCAAGCAGTGGCAAAGTCTTCATGGGTGAGACGAACCAAAAGCCGAGTGCCATCCGCTACAGGCTGCCCAATTTCCTGTTTTAACAACTGTAATAAGCTGTGGAAGCGGTCTGTGACTCGTGCTTGTCCGTAAACCGCGAGTAGCAATTCAGTTTGTCTGAGTCGTTGGCTAATTTGAGGTAAAAGTTGCTGCTTGAGTTTAGGAGAAGTCGCGAAATCGGTGAGTGGAATGCACCATAGCTGAGTATCGGCGAGGGCAGTTGCTTCATAGAGCGGCAGGGCAGTCAAGCTAGAACCAAAGGGGGCTTTTGCACCTGCTAACCCAACCAACACCTGTTGACCGGTATGAGAAAACGTTGTTAGCTTCACCAGTCCTGAACGAACCTGCCAAATCGTCTGAGGGTTTAAAGGAATTGTTTCCCCCTTGTGATAAACCTGCAAAGGGTAGCCCAAATCGGTATTGCTGTCAGGCTGTTCTTGTGCTTCGACCTGGTTGCCATGGTCGCTGCGCGAACTGCCGAAGGCATCGCTCGCGTCGCGCAACAGCCAGCGCAGGGTAAGCGGCTGGTTTGCTTGTTGGCAGTTGACCTCTACGAGGACACTGACATGAAACGCCACACCTTGATGCGGCTGCAAGCAGACCTGCCACTCCTGTTTCCCTGGTCTTTGCTGGAGCCGGTGCAACTTAGTCTGAAAGTGTTGCCGAGTTTCATGAGTGACGAAAGCGTTTAGAGACCGACCAATTAAGAAGGATTGCTGGCGGTTAAGCAACTTGGCAGCCGCCTGATTCGCTTCCTGAATCGTTCCTGCTGCATCTGTCAGCAGACAAGCATCGGGGATAAACTCCAACAACTCCTGGTAGCGCTGGCGCTCAGCTTCCACAGTTTGGTCAGCCAATGATAACTTCTGATTCTGCTGGTAGAGCATCTTTGCCGCTACCTCAAGTCGCTCAGAGGCAATGCCGAGTTCAGAAAGAGCCGATGGCGGTAGTGAAGAGGATGTGTCGATCCCTTGATACAAGTTCACTAAGCGATCAGACATCGCTTTGACCTGTTGAGTAAAGGCAGTGGCATTCATGTTGTAGGCACCTATTGAACTTGTTTAGTTAAGTTGAACTTGTCGAGTTAGGCAAGCAACTGTTGTGATTAACTCGTCGATATCAAAAGGTTTAGGTAAGTGCTTCTCAAAGCCGACCGATAGAGCATGGGCGCGATCGTCCTCGCTGTTGTATGTTGTCAGAGCCATTGCTGGGATCTCGACTTGTCGCGCCTTCTCAAGGGCTTTCACCTTCCGCATTAGCGAGTAACCATCTTCATTGGGCAAGCTAATTTCGCTGATCAGGAGGTCTGGTTTAACTTGTTTGACGATTTCTAGAGCCTCAAAAGCCGATGTTGCGGCGATCGTCTCGACGCCATACTCTTCAAACACCATTGTCAACAAAACTCTAGAATCAAGGTCAGTATCAACAACGAGCACTCGCAGACCGTTGAGCGGCAAAGAATGATTATACATAGCTAGTACCAAATACCTTGTCCTAGGGTAAACATTATGGCTAAATCGAGCAGGCAATATTCGCCTGCCTTTCTGTCCAAAGACAAACGGAATTTATTTTTCATATTATTCTTTCAAGATAACTCCAAGCCGCATTAATATCAGTACAGTTTCGTACTTAAGAAACCCGATATTTGGTGCGATTGCGCTCTGCGCAGTGCTACGGCTGGGCGATCGCTCACTTGGGGCGGGCACTCCCTGCCATCGCGCGTATGTTGCATTAGAATAACTGAGGAAATTTGCTATTGAAAAGTCATATTCGTTATGAGTATGATTAATCAGGAGATTCACTAAGGAGGCAAACCCAATGTTGTCGAATCGAGAAGGACAAAGAGTCCCCAATGTTACCTTTCGCTTGCGTCAGGATAATAAGTGGGTAAATGTAACAACCGATGATTTATTCGCAGGTAAAACCGTAATAGTTTTTTCCCTACCCGGAGCGTTTACTCCCACTTGCTCATCAACTCATGTTCCTGGCTACAACCAGTTGGCAAAAGTTTTTAAAGAAAATGGCGTGGACGATATCGTCTGTATCTCGGTTAATGATACTTTTGTGATGAATGAATGGGCGAAAGACCAAGAAGCACAAAATATAACTTTTATACCCGATGGCAATGCTGAATTTACAGAAGGCATGGGAATGCTTGTGGATAAAACAGACCTAGGGTTTGGCAAACGGTCTTGGCGCTATTCGATGTTGGTGAAAGATGGCGTGATTGAAAAGATGTTCATTGAGCCTGAAGAACCAGGCGATCCCTTTAAGGTATCTGACGCAGAGACAATGCTTGGATACATCAACCCTGATGCAGTCAAACCTAACTTAGTTTCCTTGTTTACAAAAGTTGGTTGTCCCTTCTGTGCCCGTGCTAAAGAAATGCTGACAGAACGTGGCATTGATTACGAAGAAATTGTTTTGGGTAAAGGTGTGACAACTCGCTCGTTAAAAGCTGTCACAGGTGCAACAACGGTTCCCCAAGTGTTTGTTGATGGCAAACACATTGGTGGTTCCGAAGCATTAGAAACTTACCTGACTGCTAGTTAGGGCTGTAGCTTTGTTTGGTAGGCACATAGCAATGTAAAGACGCGCCATGTAAAGACGCGCCATGGCGCGTCTCTACACTTAAAATCCTTAACTCAACAGTATTGACCAAACAGCCAAAGGGCGCAAGCCCCTGGCTTTAGACATGGGGTTAGCCCGCAGGGGATTTCAATCCCCGTCCAAACTCTTCTATCAATTCACTAATACTAATCTTCCGTTTACTAGCTTCTCCCTTCATGTTCTCCCAAGCAGTTGGTGTTACCACTATTTGATGTCTTTCTTTTACCTCATCATGTAAAACAGGCACGTTTCTTAACCTTTTCTTGGTTGCCATTGCTAGATATTGTGTATATACTATACATAAGCTAACAAATAAAAGGAGGTGGTAAAAGAAGTGTTGGTACTGGAATACAAAGCTGTAGTCAAGAAATCCCAACTAACGGCAATAGATGAAGCGATCCGAACCAGTCAATTTGTACGTAACAAAGTATTGAGATATTGGATGGATAACCGTGGCGTAGGGAAGAAAGAGCTTTACCAGTACAACACTGCGTTACGGGCTGAATACGGATTTGTTAAAGATTTGAATAGCCATGCGTGCCAAGCATCTGTTGAGAATGTAGAACGAGCTATTTCACGTTTTTTCGATAACTGTAAAAAGAACAAGCCAGGCAAAAAGGGCTATCCACGTTTTAAAAAGGATGCTCGTTCTGTTGAATACAAGACATCGGGATGGAAGCTGCACCCAACCAAACGCCGAATTACCTTTTCAGACAAAAAAGGTATTGGGGAACTCAAGCTACTGGGTAAATGGGATATTCACACGTACCCTGTAGAGTTGATTAAACGAGTCCGGATTGTTCGTCGTGCTGATGGGTATTACGTGCAATTTTGCGTCAAAGTGGATGCAACCTCTGAACCTAGGACAGGTGATGGCGAAGTTGGGCTAGACGTTGGGTTGGAATATTTTTACTCTGATTCAAACGGGTATCATGAGGAAAATCCCCGTTTCCACAAGAAAGCTTCCAAGGCTATAAAACACGCTCAACGACGCATCTATTCTAAGGAGAAAAGAAAAAACAACAGACACAAAGCCAGAGGACGATATGCTCGCAAGCATTTAAAAGTAAGTAGGCAACGGGAAGAACACGCAAAGAAAGTGGCGCGTAACGTATGCAAGGCTAACGCCTTAGTCGCCTATGAAGAGTTAAATGTCAAAGGGCTGGTAAGAAATCGTCGTCTAGCTAAGTCAATAAGCGATGTGGCTTGGAGCGCTTTTCGTCGTTGGTTGGAATATTTTGCCGTGAAGTTCGGCACTCAAGTTGTAGCTGTTGCACCTCACTACACGAGTCAAAAGTGTAGTGGGTGTGGAAACATTGTGAAAAAGACATTGTCAACCCGAACACACGCCTGCAAGTGTGGGTGTGTTCTGCAACGCGACGTGAATGCAGCGATCAATATTTTGTGTAAAGCAAAGTCTACCGGAGGGCATCCGGGAAGTAACGCTTGGGGAGTCGGAACCTCTACTTTTCTTGGCGCAAGCCTGGTTGAGCAAGTTGCGACGATGAGCCAAGAATCCCCCGGCTTTTAGCCGTGGGGAGTGTCAAATATAGCCTGCCAAACAAATATTCCACTGATACTCAAAACTTACCTCAAAGACCGCCGTATTGAAGCGCTAATCATGTCTACCACAAAGGTAAGACCAAGAAAAACGATTAAGGTTGCCAGCAAACCTTTGTAATCAAAACTACTTAGTTGCTCCGTGAGGAGACGCCCCAAACCACCAGCACCCACCAACCCGACAATGACGGTGGCGCGAATGCAAACTTCCCAGCGGTAGAGGATGTAAGCGAGGAAGCGCGGAAGAGTCAGAGGAAGAATACCATAGAGGAAGACTTGAGATTGAGTTGCACCCAAAGCTTTCAGGGAACGCAAAGGTCGCTCATCCAAATTTTCTATCACCTCTGCCATCAAACGCCCTAAGATACCTAAATTGTGGATAGCAAGGGCGATCGCACCTGGCAAAATCCCTGGAAACAACACAAACAGAAAGATCAGCGCCCAAATTGGTTCTGGAACAGCACGGGCAAACAACAGAACAAACCGAGTTAAGAAAAATCTTGAATTTTGAATTTTGAATTTTGAATTTTGAATTGATTTGTCTCCCCTCGCTGCTAGGAAAGAAAGCAAAATTCCTCCTAAACCTGCGCCTGTGCTTGCCAAAATTGACATAGCTAAAGTCTGCGCCGAAAGGGTCAACATCTGATTCAACTGGCTAACATCCGGAGGGAACAAGTCGTGAAACACTCCCGCCAACAATTGAGCAGTTCGGGGTGCCCAGAGTTTTGTAAAATCGGCTTTGACATACCAGAACGAAAATATAAGTAGAACAACACCGCCCAGTAAGGATAAAGTTATCACTGGGTCACGTCGGTACTGTTCAGATAAGACTTGATGATCCCCCCTAGCCCTGCTTGAAAATGGGGGATCATAGTCCCCCTTCCTAAGGGGGGTTGGGGGGATCAGCTTTTTGCGCTGCTTCAAATTCAGAACATTCAAATCCAAACGACTCGGGACACCCAAACGCTGACGTAACAACCCACTCAAAAAATCTGTTCCACCACTTAACAACAGCAACGCGAACATCAAAGTCCACATTTGCTCATAACGCAGCGACTGGAGACTGAGGAAAATTTGATAACCTAGTCCACCAGCACCGATGATACCTAATACAGCAGCAGCACGAATTGAACATTCAAGCCGATAAAAGCCGTAAGAAAGTAGATTAGGGAAAGCTTGAGGAATAAGGGTGTAAGCAAAAGCATTCAGGGTAGGAACACCACTATTGAGTAGTGCGAGTAAAGGACCACGGGGAGTTTCGTCTAAAATTTCAGAAAATACTTTAGCAGTGATAGCACCAAAAGGAATGGCGATCGCCAGCACCGCCACCAGTGGATCAAGTCCAAAAATATTCACGAAAAACAATCCCCAAATCAGTTCGTGAATTGCTCTCGGGATTGCTAAAATTGCCCTAACTATCAGCCAAGGTGCTTGAAAACTTCCAAACGAAACTGACTTCCACCACACCTGTGTGGATAAAACACCAGCCACCAACCCAATAACTACACAGAAAAACGTGCCACAAACAGCATAAGCAAGAGTTTTCAGAGTTGCATCCACAGTCAGCAGCAAAAATTCTCGACTCAAATCCGGTGAAAGTGCAGCAACAAGAAAGCGGACAACAAGATACCAACCCCCCTGATTAATTAAATCTTGCTGAAATACACCAGCCACAGACAACGACCAAACCACCGACAAAACAAACAGCAATCCCCAAAAAGCCTGCCAGTTAACAGGGGAAGGTCGTTTAGGCAATATTGAATTAGTCATTAGTCATTAGTCATTAGTCATTAGTCATTAGTCAATTAATTATTCTCCCTCATCTCCCTCATCTCCCCCATCTCCCTCATCTCCCTCATCTCCCTCACTCCCTCCCTCCCTCCTCCTCTGCGTTCTCTGCGCCTCTGCGGTTAAATTCTATACAATTCTTCCACCATCCCCGGTGACACCTCCTCAACAGGTGCATCAAACAAAACCCGTCCCTGTCGCAAACCAATAATACGCTGAAAGTGACTGCGGGCATATTCAATGGCATGGACACTTGTAACCAGTGTTTTCCCCGTATCCTCACTTAAAAAACGTAACAAATTCATAACCTCGCGGCTGCGTTCCGGGTCGAGGCTGGAAATAGGTTCATCAGCAAGGATAGCAGCGGGATCTTGCACGAGAACACGGGCGATCGCCACCCGTTGTTGCTGTCCACCAGAAAGGCGGTCTGTACGTTCGTAAAGTTTTTCCGGAATTCCTACCTGCGTCAATGCTTTGAACGCTGTTTCCACCTCCAAGGGGTAAACGAGTGAAGCAGCAGCTTTGAAAAATGACCAGCGTCCTAAATGTCCAGCGTTGACATTGTGAATAACTTGCAGGTTGTCAACCAAATGAAATTGCTGGTAAATTGTACCAATTTGCCGCTGCACTTGCCGTAAAGACTTGGGACGTAGATGTGCAAGGTTGCGACCGAGTACCCAAACTTCCCCTTGTGTGGGTTGGAGTGTACCGTTGAGTAAGCTAATTAAGGTACTTTTTCCTGCACCACTGGAACCAACAAGGGCGACTCGTTCACCTGGATAGATTTGCAAGTTGATGTTAGAGAGAGATTGGAAGGTTCCAAATTGTTTTGTGACGTTTTTGAGTTCAAAAATTGGTGTAGATGGGTTCATAGGTAAGAATTGAACCGCAGAGGCGCAGCGGAAAGTCTGAGCGGAGGCTTCCTCCGTTAGCGTCAGCTCCTCGCGGAGCGAGGCTCAGAACTTTCCAAGACAGAGGACGCAGAGAAATTTACAGAAAGTTGTTGCGTGTGTTAGGACGTATCAGATTTTTATCGATTTTGTCATCAAATAGCGATTTTGGTCTGTAAAACCAACCTTTCGATAGAAGCTTTGTGCAATTGTATTTTCCCGTTCAACTTCTAAATGCAAAGCATGAATCTCTAAAGAAGGACATACACTTTCTATAAACTGTATGCTTTTCACGCCTACTCCTTGTCCTCGATGACTTTCTCGGATATAAAATTCATCGATAAAAGCATCACGTCCTCGGTACTCTAAACTGTAGCCAAATGTCAGGATAATGTATCCAATCACTTGGCTATCTTGTTGGATTAGCCACACTCGCCCTAGAGAATCGTCATTTAAAAATTTTGCCAAAGCTGTGCTAACAGTCGCTTCATCAAATGGATGACCATCATACTTGTAAAACTCTTGGATGAACTGAATAAGAAGTTTAGTATCAAACTTATCTGCTAGTTTGAATGTCGTTTCCATTAGTTTGCAACAGCATTGCAACTATTTAATCTTACCTATTTCTCGACCAATTTTTTCGATTTGAGTGTAGTTTTCGTTTTTTGTGGGAATGAATTTTTCTGCTTGTAAGAGGTCGAGAATTTCTTTTTGTTCTGGGACTTTGGGGTCTAGTTTGAACAATGCATTCTGCACTTTTTTGCCGAAATCTTCACCGTAGCGCTGTTTGACTTGAGGGTTGAGTACCCAGTGATAATCGTAGTATGCAGGGGTGCGCCAGAGAACTTCTACTTTATTTAAGTCTACTTCTTTGGCGTTGACGCGCTTTTGCCAAACTTTTTCGTTTAAAGCACCGACTTCATAGGTTCCTGCTTCTACAAGTTTGATGGTTTTATCATGGTCGCCGGAAAAGCCAGCTTGTCCTTTAAAATCTGTGAGGTTGACGCCAGCTTGTTGAAGAAAGTATTGTGGCATTAAACGTCCAGAAGTGGAAGACTCGCTACCAAAGGTGAAGGTACGCCCTTTAAGTTGTTTAAGATCGGCGGTGTCTTTGAATGGTTTGAGATTCGTTTTTTTGTTGGCGATGAAAACGCTGTGGAATTTTTCGTCTACGTCACGTTGGGCGATCGCCTCCGCACCTGGAACTTGCAACCTTGCTTGAACACCAGTTAATCCCCCAAACCAAACTAAATCTAAATCTCCGACTTTAAATGCTGTTACTGTTGCTGTATAATCTGTGACGGGTTTATATTCTACAGGAACACCAAGTTCTTTTTGTAAATAAGAGGCTAGTTTGGTGTACTGTCGCTGCAATTTCTCCGGGTCTTGATCAGGAATTGCCCCTGTGACCAAAGGTTTTACCTCTTTTGCACCTGTACCAGAATTTCCAGATGTACTGGGGGAACAAGCTGTTAAAGGGAGCAAGAGTAGCAACGCACCTGATACCAAAAATTTTTTCATCTTCTATCTATATCGCTTTGTTTTTCTGTCCAGGATAAGATTTTACAACTGTTCCTCATTGGGTACGCCTAATACCCGGCAAACTAAAGTGATTGCACGGAAAAATGGGGAATTAGAGTATTTGAAACCTACCATCTATCCACATAACAAACTAAGCGAATCTACTTAGTGAAAAAGTCATTAAATAATAAGGTGTGGGATGTAGGGTGTAGAAAGATACGCAAGCGTTGACTTGATAAAGCCCCGTTTGTAAGGGGCTTGGGGGGAGCTGCTTCTATGCTGCAATACGGTTCAGTTAAGAAAATTGATCTAGCGTCAACCTTCGTAGAGACGTTGCATGCAACGTCTCTACACACTGGAAATTCACATCGTTCAGCCCTAACTGAACCGTATTGTTCTATGCTGGCTTACTTAACAAAATTTAGAATCAATTTCTGCTCAAACCCTTAAAATTTCGCCAGAGTAGGAAGTAGAAGTTATCACCTGTGCTTCTCATCCGCTCCGAAAAACCTATACAAAACTAGTCAATTGTAGACAAAGCTGTACAAAGTCGGAGCGTGCAGACTAAGACTTTAGAGGTCTACGATTTTTGGGTCATGACACCTTGATGTGAACGCCAGCATCAAGCTCTGTCGAAGGTAGTTAAGTAATCAGCAAACAGGTTTATAGCTGTAGTGCTGCCTTCCCAACAAGCTCTTAAATCATTGTCGAGGCAAACATTACTTAGTGAGTCCAGTCCTGCAGGCGGGTCTCCCAACCTAGGGAACTGGCGAACCCGAAGGGAAATAAGGATGACAGAATATGTCAAACTACGTTTTTCTTATTGACCAAAATAAAACACCTCTCAATCCAGTGCATCCGGCACAAGCAAGAAAGTTACTGGATTCTGGGAAAGCAGCAGTTTTTAGGCGCTATCCGTTCACCTTAATCTTAAAGCGAATTATTGAGAATCCAAATGTATATCCTCTCACACTCAAAATTGACCCAGGTTCTAAGTTTACAGGGATTGTTTTAGTTACCAATCAGGGTAATGTTATTTGGGGAATGGAGTTGCAGCACCGTGGTCAACAAATCAAAGATGCTCTGGAGCATCGTAGAGCAGTTAGAAGAGGACGTAGAAACCGTAATACCCGTTACCGTAAAGCTCGGTTCCTCAACCGCAAGCTCAATCATGGTAGGCTCAACGCTCCGTCTCTCAGACATCGTGTCTTAACAACCGAAACCTGGGTAAAACGTCTTCAAAAGTTCGCGCCAATTGGTTCTATCGTTCAAGAACTGGTTAAGTTTGACACGCAAGTAATACAGAATCCAGAAATCTCTGGAACTGAATACCAGCAAGGAACTTTGCACGGTTATGAATGCCGTGAATACCTGTTAGAGAAGTGGAATCGCCAGTGTGCCTATTGTGGTGTCAAAGATGTTCCACTAGAAATTGAGCATATTCAACCAAAGTCAAAAGGAGGAAGTGACCGCATATCCAATCTTTGCTTGGCTTGCCATAAATGCAATCAACGCAAAGGTAATAAGGATATAAAGGATTTTCTCAAAGGTAAACCAGAAGTGCTAAATCGCATCCTTAAGCAAGCAAAAGCACCGTTGAAAGATGCAGCATCCGTTAATAGTACTAGGTGGGTACTATTCAACATTTTGAAGTCTTTTGGTTTGCCAGTTAGAACAGGAACCGGAGGTCAAACCAAGTTTAACCGGATTCAGTTTGATTTGCCAAAAGCGCATTGGATTGATGCTGCTTGTGTTGGTCAGTGTAGTGCTGTAGACGGAAAAGCCAGTGCAGGCAACTGCCGTTCGCGTAGCGTGTCCGAAGGACTCACCCGTAAGGGCGTAGTCGAAACCATCAAACTCGCTACTACCAAAATTCTTCGAGTTAAAGCAACTGGTTTTGGTGGTAGACAGCGATGCCAAACGGATAAGTTTGGTTATCCACAAAAACATCGCCCATTGCGCCCAATACTCGGATTCTGCACAGGTGATATTGTTCGCGCTGATGTCTTGAAAGGCAAATATGCTGGGACTTTCACCGCACGAGTCTGTCCTATGTCTCACGGCTATGGTGAGTTTGTTATTGACAAAAAACGGAGGTCAATTAAGTTGGACTACTTAACACCTGTTCATCGAAAGGATGGATACGACTATGCCTAGACCTCTACAAAATGACTAGAAATGTACAGATGTGTACAGAAAACAACTTACAGTTTCTAACCCCTATCCCATCAGGCGCATATGACTCAAACTTTTGAACCTGCAACAGGTACAGACAGATACATCCGTGCTGCCAAACTTGCAGATGTGCAAGCAGCAGGGAGTTTGCTCGTTAATCTAGAAAAGCACACCATTGCCCTGTTCTACTCCGACAATAAAGTCTATGCAATAGATAACCGTTGTCCTCACATGGGTTTTCCCCTGCATGGGAGTACTTGCAAAGATGGTATTGTCACTTGCCCTTGGCACTATGCCCGGTTTGACCTTGCAAGTGGGGGAACGTTCGATTCTTGGGCAGATGATGTGCGTGCCTTTCCTGTAGAAATTCGCGATGGCGAGGTGTGGGTGAATCTGACTCCCCAAGTTGACTCTTATATACACCAATGCCAACGGCTTCAGGATGGGTTAGAACAAGGCATTTCCCTCGTGATTGCCAAATCTGTCATTGCCCTACTAGACATGGGGGTAGATGCTACCGAACCCTTTGAAATGGGATTAGAGTTTGGCACCCGTTACAACAAGGAAGGTTGGAGTGCAGGGTTAACCATCCATACGTGCATGATGAACTTGCTGCCGTATCTGGATGCAGAAGACCGACCCCTTGCCCTTTATCAAGGACTGTCAGCTGTCTCCCGTGACAGTGGAGGTGCGCCACCTCACTTTGTAGTTCACCCATTGCCCAATTCCACTGTTGACATAAAAACCCTCAAAGGTTGGTTCCGCCAGTTTATCGAACGGCGGGATAGTGAAGCAGCAGAACGCTGCCTAGTCTCTGCAATTCGGATGGGTGCGGAGCGCAAAGAAATTGCGGATATGTTATTTGCTGCTGTGACAGACCACCGCTATATTGATGTCGGTCACACACTCGACTTTACTAATAAGGCGTTAGAAGCACTCGATGCTGTAGATTGGCAGGGTGCTGAGAAAGTTTTAGCAAGTTTGATTCCTAGCTTGGCGAACGCCTCCCGCATGGAAGAGTCAAATTCCTGGCGCTATCCTGTGGATTTAGTCGCAATTTTAGAGTCTGCATTTGAACAGTTGCCAACTGCTTTGGAGGAAGGACTACCTCAATGGGGAACTTGGTCAGGTCGGGAAGAATTGGTTGCTATTCTGTTAGGTGAAGATGCTCAAGCTATAGCGGACGCGCTATTGACTGCACTGAGAAAAGGTTGCACTCAAGAGCAATTAGCTGGTGTAGTCACATACACAGCCGCCCTCCGTGTAGCCCGATTTAATACCAATAACGACTTTGGAGACTGGAACACAGCACATCATCCATTCACTTTTGCCAATGCAGTTCATCAAGGATTGCACCGGGTGCCGTCGTTAGAGTTGCTTCGGGGTGTGTTTGATGCTGCAATGAGTGTGTACCTCAACCGCTTTTTGAATGTGCCGCCCGCCCGACTTCCAGAACCAAAACAACCAGTTGAAAATCCCGAGGAATTGCTTCAACAATTGGCGGAGTTGTTGAATCGTCAACAGCAAGTGAACGAAGCAGGGCAGTTAGTTGCTCAATATCTTTACGGTGGCGGCAATCCACAGAGATTACTGGCAATGCTTGGTAAATTAATGCTGCGAGAAAATCGGGAATTTCATGTCATTCAAGAAGTAGAAGCGGCTTTCCGTCAGTATTCTTTTTTGGGTCAAACTCCTGCTGGTATTCATGTATTAGTTGCTGTGACTAGGTATTTAGCGGCACATTCACCGACTATGCGATCGCAAGTCCAAACATATCAAATTGCACATCGATTGCATAAAGGCGATCGCCTGTTTGAGGATTGACGCAGATTCCGCACCCAGTACTTATAAACGAATGGCACGTAAGTTTGGTTAAGGGGGAATGGGTAAAGGGTAAAGGAAATCATGAGAGCGTGTTTTCTCCCTTTTCCCTTTCACCGAATGGCACTAAGTTTGGTTAAGGGGGAATGGTTTTATTGTTTGGGTGAGGTGAAGCGATCGCTATTGTTCTATGCCATCTCCATAGCCAAAATTGCTGCTTGCAACCGCTGTAACCCTTCATTGCTCAGCAAAATACCCCGTCTTCGTTTGGCTTTGAATTGTCTCATCTAGCTAAGCTAGTATCTGCGTGTTTTGCTCTTAACTGTCTTAACTGTCTTAACTGTCTTAACTGTCTTAACTGTCTTAACTGT
>NZ_CAWUDP010000147.1:0-19011 GCF_963920835.1 Scytonema sp. PCC 10023 | reverse complement strand
GACTAGCTTATGTACGGACTGGTTACCGCGATTCAGCTAGTAACGAATCGCACTATGGATCGGCTTTTGACCATGTGCGGTCAATCAATGCTGCTACGTAGTCAACTTTTGAAACAAATCGGCTGATACCGCGAATCTTCACGGGTTCATTTCGCTTTGTGATGGTGTTAGGGATGTGCAAATATACGATTTTTTCGCATACTTCAATTGTTGCGTGGTCAATTCCTGCCTTGATTTGCTCTGATGCCCACCCCCATTTCTCAAGCAAGTGTTTTGTGTTTTCAAGGCTGTAAAGATGGCGGAGCGCGTAATCTTCAGCATTGTTTTCATGCAGTAAAGATTGGTGAAAACTTGAGTAATTGTAGTTAGGGCGGGTGTGAGCTTTTGCAGAAAATTTATTCATGGTTTAAGCGGTTCCTTTTTGATGGTTTTGGTGCAGTGTGGAGAGTGCGGATTTGTGGCATCGCACCCAGCCAACTAGTTAGAACGGCACCCCACCACGCTTAAAGTAGATTTCCAAGTCACTTGGGTTAATCAATAATTCAGCCCCAATGGATGTTTTGCACAACAGCCGCAGATAGTTTTTGCCATCAATAATCTGACAAACAGCACCCTGAACCTGAACAAAATCGTTAATCGCAGGGATAAAAATCGAAGCTGGAGAAATGGTTGAATCTTTCATTTGGGTTTGGTCGAATTACTTGCTACCTCTCTATTATAGCGTGTGCGCACTCAATAACAGCATTGCTTTACAAACTCTTCACAGTTGTTTAGTTTGTGTACACGCTATTATGGAGGAAAGAGAGTAAGGGTTATGGAACAATGAGCAAGGGAAGAGGCAGACCCGGAGGAAACCCGGAGTTTGGAACAAAATATAAATTTGATTACGGCAATGCAGAAACAAGAGATCACGCCCTCAGCATCCGATTTTCTAGCAGAGAATTAGAAGAAATTAAGAGGATTGGCGGCGATAGCTACCGGGATTTTTGCAGAAAAGCAATATTAGAAGCACTGGAGCAAACCAGCTAACTGCTAATAGAAATTAGAAAAAGTGCAGCGCTACGCGCTGCACTTTTTCTTTTGGCAGTCAACGCGGACTGCCAGACGAGAAAACTAGAACAACGAAAGCTGAACCGGAGCGTGACCAAGAACCAAAGAACAACTAAACCAACCGGGATAACCGGGAACCGGAGAAAGACCCCAACCGGGCGGACAAAGAATTTGACCCAAAAACACCAGGCACGGCACACCGGAGCCGAGCGCATAAGCTAGCGACGCCCACGTTCCGGAACCGGAACCTGAGAAACAGCGCGAACTAGAAGCGGAAGGAGACAAACCAGCGGGACACGGCGACGACGGGAACGACACCCACAGCCCACCCCCGACACCCCCGACAACCCCCGACACACACGCAATCGAGCGACCAGCGAACGCGCCACGACCACGACTCCACCGACCAGACGCGACCGAGAACACCTCAGCCGATGGGAACCGGGAACGAAAAAACGCATCGACACCAGGCGCACACCCTACCAGAACACGAGCGCCGGCGGGAACACAATCAGCCGCAGCTGCCAGAGGGGCGAACGACCCCAACCACTGACGAGAGCCAGAAAAGCCAAAGCAAGAGAATTGAGAAAAAATTGATTGAAACATGGTCGAACCCTTGGAACATAAGACTATTATAGCGCGTGTACGCAATAATAGCAACTAATGCAACCATGTCAGCTACTGATTGCAGACATCTCCGACAGCTGCGCCGGCGACTTTGCGGTGTTCAATTGCTTTTGGAAGAATTTTTAAAAACTTTCCCCTGGATGAGTCGCGGCACGAAGTTCGGAGGCGGACGCCACCACACTATATATAGATGTGGATTTGATGAGTAAACCTCTGGTGTGGTGTGCGACCCGCCGCAGACGAGTGACCGCGCTGACCGAATGAGTAAGCAAACTTAGTACTAATTAACTTCGGCGACACGTGAAGAACGCCCGCCTCAACGTGTTTTTCGTCTGCTTTTCTCCATCGATGGCAATAACTCTTTATCCCATTGACTTGCTTGGCGCGAGTCTTCGAGCGCTAAGCCACTGATCAACGAGCCGAGCGGCACTCTTTACGAGCAGACCTGAGCGTGTGAGTTTGTGCCGCTGGGCGATGCGGGTAACGAGTCCGTGTGCTTGGTGGTGCCAAAAAATGGGCGGTTGCCCTTTCCTCAGAAAACAACCATTTTATGCTTGTCTCGACAAATTTAAATTTCAACTCCTTATTCATCATCTGACGAGCTACGACTTGATGATTCTCCACTCGTCCAATTACTGCTATCTTTGAAAAAAATGTTAGACTCCCCAGCAGAATAATTCAAAATGCCTGATGCTTTTAATTTTTTTAAATTGGCGTAGAACGTATCATTTGTTAAGCCATTTTCACTGCAAAAATCTGCGATATTCACCGCATCACTTTCCAACTGTTTTAGCTTGTACGCCATAAGCGCCTCAGGCTTGAATAACTTACTTAGAGACTTAGCTTCGCTAGTTAGTAACAGACTTACATCTGAAAGCCAATTAACTGTGATTGAATCCAGGCTATACCCTACCATTCCCCTTTGTTTTAGGCTTGCAAGCGCTGAGATAAAATCACCAGTAGGAACGCCGCTTGCTCTCGCGATCGCATTTAAATTAACTGTGTCACCGCCGTCTTCAGATACTTGGTATTGTAGTAGCCAAAAAATATAAAGGTTTTTTCTTGTGCCTGCCTGAGATTTGATTAACTTAATATTATCAAGTGAAACCTCGCTAGGAATGACGCTTGCTTCCGGGTTCCAAGTGAAATCAAGAGTATCGCTAAAGTCTCTTATAATAAATCGCTGATCTACGTTAATAACTTTAGAGAAATTAGCAATCATTTCCTCAGCAGAGAGATTCCACTTTTTCATGAAAGCGGAATCAATAAACAATGGACTACCGTACTTCAACCATTGCTCTGCCTTTATTGCGTTGTAGATGTAGGCAGGTAACCCGACTGTGTCAAGCGATCGCCTAACCTCGGCTTCAGTAATCTTTTTAGTGAAACTATTGTAAAGTTGCACCCTCCACCGAGGAAACCTAAAATTAATAATCCCTTTTTGAGCTAGATTGCACATTGCTGCAAATAACTCACGATACCCGATATTGTTGTCGATTATGGCGAAAGCATCAACAGGTGACGGAGTAATAGGAGATTGTGAGCGTAATTTGAGGTACGTATAGGTGGTATCGTCTATTATCTCTGCATCAAGTAGCAGAGAGTCTAACTGCTCTTCTATATTAATCATGCTTCTTCTCTTGAAAAAAATAGCTATGGTTGCTAGGGGCTGTTTATGAATTCGGTTATATTTTCGTCATCATAAACAGCTTGCAAAGAATTAAATCAACCAAACAACAGAAACACTAGACAAATCAAGGGTGATAACCTTGCTTCCGTCTTCATTGGTTTTACTGGAAATGTTCCCTAATTCATTAAGGAGTGTCGCGGGTGGGATGCTCCAAGGAGCGACAGAGTAAGTGTCAGGGGAAACTGGTTGTGCTAGTCCTCCCCCTTTGTTCAAAAGTAGAGCGTAGTAGACATAAGCAGTATTGTTAATCAGTCCATCCTTTTTCATGCTCAGGACTTCTTCTTGAGAAATGGTTGTTGTTTCGTTCTGCCCCCAGGTAATTGTCATTTCAGTTGGGGTGATTTTAAGTGCTTTTTTCGTTTCTAAGGTCTGGAGGTGGCGCAATAGCTCAGTGTTGTCAATCCCCCACTGAGACTCAAATGCATCTGTATCAATCTCTTGAGTACTGTTTCCTGCGTCTTTCAACCACTGAAGTGCAAAGTAGGTGTACTCAAAATTGTTGATAATTTTGTATGTCTTGAGCGCTGAGATGTCTGGACGGTCGAGGGTAATTATTGCCATTTTTCTTTCCTTGAAGTTAATATGGTCTTTTGCCACACTCTTCTGAAAATAAATAACCCACCACTTGACCAACAGAACGGCATCTTTCTCCAGAGGTGCCGTTCTGTTTATTATAAAGCGATCGCTTTTTTTCGCATATTCTTACAAGGAATTAATCAGAGATTTTTTTAAGAATTCAGCTATATTAAACTGATTTACTCCTGGTGATTATGAAATGACATCCTGCTACCTGGTGGGATGTCCTTCTTCTTTTTAGGGAGAGGACTAGAGTTTGTCGCCTGGGATTATGGCTGTACAAATAATATAAGCGTTGCTTGCCAAGTATCGGCGATCGCTCTTAACTCTGCTGATAAACCTCTTTTGTCCTTCAATGGATTTCCCAACAAGACACCCAGCAGAGGCTCTGCCAACTTTGTCCATATCGGAGCCATCGTGTTGATTCACTCCGTAGCGTCCCTGAGTGACTGCATCGCCAATTCTCAATCCATCTTCGTTGTTGTCTCGGCAGACTTCAATATCCGCGACCTGGACCAATGCTTCATGTGGTCGTGAGTTTCCGTGCATTCCCACAGCCCACGCCCAATACTGCCCAAATTGAATCCTAGCGGCTCCCGCTGGATTCATTCGGTGGTACGTGTAATAAGCACCAGGCTCACAAGTCGCTGCCCATGCTTCCACTATTTGAGCATTCCCAGAATCATCTACTTGGAATAAAGCGCGGGTATCATTCCACTCGTCTAGTCGGTCACTGTTGAGGGTTCCGTCTGGGTACATCCCTTCTATATATACGATGTTGAAAACATCTCTTCCCCGAGCTATCCAATAATTGTGCTTTTGGTAATAGCTGATGATTTTTTCCATCAGCCCTTCAGCTTCAATGGGTGGCAATGGTGGCGCAAGCCTTAAAGAGGTTTTAGCCGCTTCGTCGAGAATCCCGTCTGGCTCGGGGACACCAGTAAGCTTTTGAAATTTCATCAAAGCACTTTTACTGAGGTTGCCCCATTTACCATCTGCCGGAGGGTCGAGCAATCCTTGATTAATTAGTATTTGTTGGGCTTCTTTATTGTTCATGAATCCTCCTAACTAAAACGGCACTTAAACTTGATTAAGTGCCGCAAGTAAATTTCAGGGTTAATGGTGGATTTATTGAAGAGTTTCAGGTTTTCACTATGCTAACCCAAGCTTTTATAAATGTCAGGTGCTGCCATGATTGAAAAAATTATCAATGCTGTTTTAGATGTCGTTAAGTCACTTCTCCCCAATCAGAATTTATCCACTCCTGCCTGGATAATTCGCTTATCTGTTTTGGGGGTACTGGTAGTTGGAATAGTTGTCGGAATCAAAGATACACCTTTGGGCGATCGCCTTGGGTTAAGCAAGCAAGTAGAATTACCGCTGTTAACTCATACTGAAGTAGTAAAGAACTTTCGTCAAAGTTATGAAGAAATATCACAGTTGAGGGAGTCAGACCCCAATGTTCGCGCCACGTTCCTCGTAGCATTGATAGATAATTCCACAAATAATATTGTGCAATCTCAAAACATTAAAGATACTAGGCTAATGTTTTGGGCATGGTCAGTACCCGTTGACAAATACTCCTACTTGGACGTATTTGAACGAGCTTTCAACAGTATCAAGGGAGAATTTCAAGCTAAGCTTAATGATGGTTCTTGCCTGAGTGGTGAGATTCAGAAACCAGTGCTAGAGCAGCTTAAGCGCGGTGTGTATGATTTTCAATCTACGCATTTCAGCGTATGTCCAGTCTTTACGAGCCAGAATAAAAGATTGGTTACCGCTGCGATCGCTCTCTATAAGCAGCCCGATTCACTCCAGCTTTATTTTTATGAGGATAAATTGCAAAGGGCTGCAAGTGCAATTAGTACGCTTTTTTATAGTTTTAGTGAAAAATATCAGATTATATTTGATTAAGTTGCCATAGCTTACTGTCTGTGCTAATTTGGTTGCCAGCAAGATGGTATACTACCAAAACCCCCTTATCGCAACCTTGAGGGGGCTTACTTTTTAAAGATTTCCTCTGAGAAATACTTGGCATTTTGAGTCAGAATGCATTAAAAAAGAACAACGAAGAGAGACTGATAGAATCCGACCACCAAGTGTTACAACTTGGTATTTTTTTTGATTTGCTTTCTCAGAGGAAACTTGCGATAAGAAAAAGTAAGTGTTTTGATAGAGATGGATTTCTTCTTTTGTGGTATGTGGTTCTCCCGCTTGATTGCCAGCGGGATATTTTTTGAGCGGATGGATGAATGCGATCGCCCAAGCAATCGAATAAAATTTACCAGTACGCGTAAGCATAAAAAGGGGTACAAGTCCCACCCTTGGCGGTGGGCTTTTTAATGGATAGAATAGCCAAGTAATGCAAGTAAATACAGGAAGGGATTTAAGCCCATGCGCCTGGTTGTGGGCTTTCCTTTTTTAAAATGTGTGCTATTTTTGATTAATCAATGCCCCATTACATCCTTTGGTAGATGAGAAACATCCCTTCACAATGCGCGTCTGTGAAGGATTTTTTTATAAAGTATAATACTGAAACCATAGCTCTATTTGTTTATCAATGTAAGCGCTTATTTTTTCAAGGTAGGCGCTTCATTTTGTAGTTTTTCTCAGAGGAATCTGGAAGGTGATTCCTTTTTGTCGCCTTGATTCTTTGGCGTTAACGAATAGAATATTGGTGCTGCGTAGTAAAAAAATATGCGAATCAAGCAGATTCATGCTCACTTCTTAATCTCGATTGGCGATTACTCCAATGAAAGGATTGGCTTTTCTGTGGAGGTAGAAGAGGGAGATTCTATCGAGGAGATTGTAGAAAACCTAAGAGAAAGAGCTAAATTAATCGTCGGGTCATCGGCAAAAGAACTCTATGATCGTAAGTATGACGTGCAGCGCGCATATCGAGAGTTGGAGCGTAAGCTGGAAAATGCTCGTAAAGAATGGGATGCGACTGCTGAATTTTTACGAGCGCAGGGAATCAAGCCTGATGCCCCATCCATGCCACAATTTACTAATTTGCTTTCAGCAAGCAAGGTTGAAGCCGAGACAGTTTTATCTGATGCTGAGTTCGTCAGTGACTGAAAGGCGAGAGTTCAAGGATGCGCTTATACGCGCTTCCATCTTCTTAGAGGAACCGATACGGGAATTCCCGTATCCATATTCTTTAGAAAGCAAGTAGCTGCTCTGCTTTCTTCTTATCCTCAAGTGCTGTACGCCGCATCATGTACTCGCTTGGGGTTGTGGGGTTCGGCAGCGAGACAAGGATGTCTTCGCATCGGCGAATCTCATCTAGCAGCGCCTGGACTTCTTCTGATTGAGTACTCGTGTATTGTGAGAACCTTTTCTCTGCTTGCTGCCATGTCGGCGAAACTGGCTCTTGCTGCACAAGGCTGCTTATATATAGAGGAAGTGGCAAGCCTGACTTCTTATATCCGCTCTCAATGGCGAGTGCTGCATCTCCATCTGTGAGGCGTAGGATTAGAGTGCGTGAGCCGAACTTATTTTTCTCCCAACTTACCGCAGGCTTGGGCATCTTCGGCTGTGGTGGTTTCTGGTGCTGTTTAATCTTTTGGGCAACGGATAATTGGGTGTCGCCCTGGGTGAGGTGTGCAACGGCGTCCTCATTTCGCTTCTGTCCGAGTTGGAGCAAGACATATAAGCCAAGCTTTGGGGGCAGTTTCTCGGGGAGGTTGTCTGCGATTTGGACAGCTTTGATGAGCTTGTTTATCTGTGGCTTAAGCAGTTCGGCTTGCTCTAGTCGTCTACCAAAAGAGCGCTTAGCCCGTTCTTTTATCTCGGCAAAGTATCGACCTACTTCCAAAAGCTGTTGATTGACCGACTCAAACCACTCCTTACCTTTGACAATCATCAACTGAATTTCATCGGCTTGGGGATACTCGGCTGCTAAATCTTCGAGAGATGCGATCGCATTAGTGCTAAATTCTGCTACCATAGTCCTAGAAAATTGATTTAAATCGAGCGAAGCGCCAACAGTTTGCAAGACGGGGGCGCTTTTGCTTTGTCTAATTTTACCATTCTTCAGAGAATTCTCAGAGGATTTTAGAAGGCGATCGCATCAAAACAAGCCCTTTTACCCCTCTTCACCAGGCGGATATCGAAGAGTACCCTTGCCTATCCTGGCACTCTTTGCCCTGCCTACCCGCTTATAAGCGCCAAATACCTTACTACGAATTTCTACTGGAGATACACCATACTTTTCTGCTTTGATTGAGTGCGATCGCTCCAAAAGAGCAAGCACACCTGGGTCAGTGGCAAGCCGAGTAAGCGCCATCATAATGATCTCTTTCTTGTTCAGCCCCATTGAGCCACCTATTTCTAGAAGGATTCTATACAGTTCCTTGGGAATAGATACTTGCAAATCTTCCGAATCGAAGCGAACAACATCCTCCCCGTTTATCTTTCCGCGCTCAGGGTGCGAATCAATATCCTGCAATAATTCATCGTTGCTAGTCGGTTTCTGTCTGCTTGCCATGCATTAAATTTCGATTACTTTCCTAGTATTATCTATCTACTAGGATACCTGCTAGTGGTAATGATAGAATTCTTTAAAGAGAGCGCCCCCGGTGACTAGTCCTCACCGGGCACGACTTCCCCACCCATAGCCGCAACTATGAAAGGAGCAATATGAACTTACTTGAATTTGTACACAAATGGGAAGCACCCAACGAGAACAAATTGCGATCGCTCTTGTGTGCTTTTTTCGAGAAAGACCCCCGCACTTTGAGAAACTGGCAGAAAAAAACGCCCAGAGAGGTACAGTGGATTCTCGACCGAATAGACAAAGATTGGCAAAAAACAGGGAGAGATTACTCTGTTTTTTTGTAGCGCAAAGCGGAAAGTTTTGATGTAGATATAGCTGAAAACCCTGTCTATTCGGATTCATAGACAGGGTTTTTAATTTAAGTATCAACTCGATATCAACTTTCTATCGGTGACAATAAAGCAACATCAAAGTGGCAACCGACTTCGACTGGGTTGACAGAGCGACAGCCCAACAAATTCTAGGCATCAAGGAAGCTCAACTAAGAAACGACACAGCAGTTCTGTTACAGCTAGAAACACCAGGATTCGACTACAGACCATACTCAGATAGAGGTTATGGCAAGTCGTCGCTGGAGGTTTTGAAAGCGTTTCGGCTACTGGTCAGGACGAAGGGCAGAACAAGAGCAATCGAAGAAATTAATTCATCAATGGAGAAAATGTATGAACGAGAAAGACAAGCAAGCAGTAGAAAACGCTAAGAGCCGACGCAGCAACAACGGCAGTGGAAAATCAACAGTATCCGGCGGACAAAAGAATGCAGAACAAGGCGGACAACATCTACAAGCCGCGCTGCAACAGCAATCTGAGCAAGCAGGGTTGATGATAGCGGATAATTTTCAAGCATACAGTTTAATGTGTGCGGTGAAATTTATGCAGTCCGGACAATACGGTCCAAAGACGGCGGCAGTGCTTGAATCATTCACCACGGGTACATCAAGCCCTTTGGAAGAGTGGGGCAATCAGATAGAGTCGTGGAATCAACCCGCTCTACCATCCTCAGCTTCAGACTCCAGTGGCTCATCTATCTCAAGTTGATAGAGGGAATTATGCATCCAGAAGTAGATGAAAGCTCAGAGATGATTGGGTGGGTTCCCGTCCGTGGTCATCGTCCATCAACTAATACAGGTGTATCAATTGGTGGACTACCACAACTTATCATCGCCGTCGCTGCAATTATTGGGTTATCTGCCTTCGGTTCTTACTTCTTTGCTAAAAATCAAAGGTCGGAGAACGAAATACAGCAAGCTCAACAAAGAGCGATTACAGCAGAAAGAGAACGGTTTTATCAATGCATTGGGGGACAGGGTGGAAATAGTCAATAATTTTTTAAATTTTGTGGCTGAGGTTGCAACGGTTTCTTACGTTAATGCCATAGATGCAATGTGGAACGGTGACCAAGATGGCTTTGAACGCAACAAAAGCCGGACTGATTTGCTTAGCGCAGTTGCGAATATCGACGGTGAAGACAGATGGACGCCAGTAAAAAATCAAGTCAGAAGAGAGATGGGGAGAAGTTAACATGACTGAATATATAAACACCGGATTGCTAACAGGGAAACCTGAATCACCTACATCTGCTTGGATACTGGAAGAAAAGCCAAGGGAACGAACAGGGCAGGCAGAAACCTCAGCCACGGAAACTTCATCTAACCCAAATCAAGCCAATGAGCAATGAAGAGTTTCTGTATAAACTTCAGCAAGTTCTCATTGCTATGTCGGAAATCTGGGATGAGCCACAATGGGAAGATTTAAACGACAAGCTGCTTGAAGAAAACTATGGATATGTTGGGCTAAGGCTAGAGAAGCTGTCACGAAGTGCCAAGTACCTTAAAGCATTGAGATGACTAGCTTTTAGCCGTTGTCTGCCAAATTTTATAAAACTTTACAGAGTTCCGAGTTTCAGCGGAGTGGGAACATTTCCATAACTTTGGTGTTGAATTTCATAATTTCAAGCACTAGAACGAGCGCCAAAAAGGGTAAAGTTCCGACTCTGAAATTAATTAAGAACTTTCTAAGAGGATATGGCACAAGGTGACACTTTCTCTAGCATTACGCCATGTTGGGTTAACTGATGCACAAATGTCCTTTGCTCGTGCTGAATCGCTATTAAATCCATCCGAAGGGCTGGAACACATTGGAACCCGAATTGATAGATGGAAGCAAGAAGCGGTAGAGAGACAGATACAGGAGGCGCTTAAAAATGGTAGAAGCTAATTCCAAACAAGCGGCAACAACGCTAAATCAATTTAGGAAACCACTCACCCGTGGGGCTGATTACACAATAGGAATCAAGCCGAAGCTCGAACAACTTACAGTTTCGCCAACGGGCAAGACTGACAAAGAAGCGGAACTCCATATTGCCAACTGTCGCCGCATCGGGAATGAGTGGGACATGGTGGGCGCTGAATTTGATGTGCAAACTAAAATGCACAACGCTCATCAAAAAATGTTCGGTGCTGCAACTGCTCAAATCAATGCCTCGACCTCATATATTAATGGATTGAGCGCTTGGAATAAAAATCAGGTGGCAATTTCTAATGAACGCATCAGCAGCAATGAAGCAAGGGTGGCGATCGCATCTGTACCAGTTGAAATTCAACGGCAGAACGTTGAGCTTGAAAAGAAAAAAGAAAACCTGATTAAATCGAGAATTGAACTTGAATCGTTGCTTATGACCAATTCTCAAGCGAGAGAGGATTTAAGCCACGATAAAATGATGGCGCGGCTCGACGGGTACAAAATTGAAGTGAAGCTACCGGAACTTATCACCCAAAACATTAGCGGGTTACTTGACCATGAGCCAAAAGGGAATCTCTAATGTACTGGTTGTCGCTTTATTTGCTGGTTGTCAGCAGTTCAATGACACTTTGTAGAATCTCAAAAATTCTGCAACTTCATCTCTTTGTGTGGGGCTTGTTCCTTTTTCTTGCTGGTCTTTTTTGGTATTTCTGGCAGGAAAGGTATGGAAAACCTGAGCCTAGTAGGGGTTATGCCGAAATACGTGGCAAATGGGACACGTTGTAAAGTTTTGTTGCAGAGTGTGCTTTCTTGATTTACCAACTTGCCCATAAATGATAAAGGGACAATCAAGATTTTGCACAGTAAAATCAACTCTTCACCTCTTTCAGTGCCTCAAACTTGTCCATAAACAATCATTTTTGGCAACGTTTTTCTCTGAAAGCAGACACGAAATTTGGTATTTAAACAACTGTATAGCAGGGCTTTTAAGAATCTGCGTTAGAAAACTTTACAATGTGTCCCATTTGCCATGTATTTCGGCATACCCCCTTGAGGGTGCGGAATGTGGGATAGAACCAAACACCCCGGCTCTAGCTGGGGTTTTTAATGCTGTGCAGATTGCACACTTCACAGAACTTTACAATGCACGGCTCAAACCTTAGCATCCCGCATGCATAAAAGAAAGGAAAACCCTTACTTTTTGTTACTTTTTTAGCTTCTCAATTTGGCTCACACCTCCTAACCCCGTCAAGACAAGGAGTTAAACGATTTCCAGCCGGCATAAATCAGTGCCAGGGATGAAACACTCAAACCACCGGAGCTTTCCTAAGGCTGAATCATCTAAATGCACCCTAGCCAAGCGTCCATTGATAGTTTTTACCGTGCCAATCTTGCCAGAGCGCTTACTACCTGGCATCACTACCCGAACCCGCAGACCTGGCGTAATTGTCGCAGGTTTGGAACTGACCGCAGGCTCATCAGCTGTTTGTTGAGCAGGTGGAACATTTTGCGCTGACACCCTGTACTGCCTTAGCACGGTTCTAATGGCATCAACTTGACTTGGCTGTAGATGCGTACGCACTTCTGCTTTTTGCTCATCAGTCCAGCAATCAACCAGCGTTGCCAACATTTCACCCGCGTTATCGTCCTCCAGCGCCTCAAGCATTAACTCGGCGTTCGCTGCTGGGTCGAAACTTAGCTCGACCACCTTATTCTGAACATCATCAACAGAGACTTCTTTCTGGATATCAGCACTGAGTATTTTTTGATTCTCATACTGAATCGGCTCAACTGCTGAAGGGACACCCTCTCCCCCCGTTTTTTGAAAAAGTTGTTGAGTATGTCCAGAAGCGTTGCTACTGCTAGCTTTCAAATACTCAACAGGGTTGTCAACATCCAAGGTTGTTGAGTAATTGTTGAGTAATTGTTGAGTATTTTGTTGAGTATTGGAAACACTATGTAAATCAATGGTTTCAGCCATATACTCAACAACTTCCACACTGGGTGGGGGAGGGGGGGAGTCCCCCGTGTGTTGAGTATTTTGTTGGGTCAAAGGCAAACAGTATAAACTGACACGCTTATCACCAGAAGCAGGTTTACAACTGATTAACCGCTTATTGACCATGCGGTTTAACTCGGTGTAAACTCCTCTACCCTCCTCTGGTGTCATTCCCAGTAATTCGATGATTTGTTTGCCCGATAATCCATCTACATGGGAATTTTTCAGCAGTATACTAACAATGCGCTCCCTAACTGTTTGTTGTTCGGCTTGAGTATCTTCATCCAACCGAATCCAGCTATTATCCTCAGGATTAAACTCTATACCGAGACTTTGCCCCTCAGTATCACGAGCAAATACTGACAGCACACGGCGCGGGTCTTTGGGGTCGATGATGAGTTTCTTGGCGTTGTTCGGGTCAGGTTTTGGTATGTGGTCTAATTGCCAAGTTCCCCAGACAGCCCCAGCGATCGCACTACTACCACGAAGCTTACCAACACCCATTGCATCTTTATCTTTGTTGGTATGATGAATCAAAATACCTGATGCACCATAACGCCCAATAGTTTCTTTCAGGGTATAAATGTTGTCGGCAAACTCAGCAGAGTTTTCGCTAATCTGGGAACCGTGGTTAATTCTTCGTAACGAGTCGATAACAACCACATCAGGTCTAAAATCTTCCAGCTGCGCTTCCAGGGAATCCAAATCATCAATTGTCCACTGGGGGAGTATTCTTATATAGTTCTTATCAGCAGCCCTGAAACCGCGTTTTATAAGCTTACTCTTGGTTGAATTGAGGGATTCATCACACGAAACTAGCAGCACCTTGCCCCGCTGTGTTGTTTCACCCAAGAAGCTACTCTCCCCGGTGGCGATCGCAAAGGCAGCATCAATTGCCAGCAGCGTTTTACCTGCTTTGGGACTGCCAGCTAGAATGATTGTTTCCCCTTTGGGCAGCAGTTCGGGTATGAGCCACTGTAAGCCCTCAGACTCTAAAGCAAACAGTTCATCTAAGTCATAGACCTTGGTTTGTTTCTGCTCGGTGCGGCGGGAAAGAACTTTGAGTAAATCCTCTACTTCGGACTTACTGAGGCGGTAGTTACTGCATATCTCTGCTCGCTTCCGAGTTCTTTTAATTGGGTCACTTTCTTTAAGAAGTGCCAACAAGTCGAGTCTTAGCCGCTCATCTGGATCTGATACTTTTTCCTCAAAGCGTGTTGCTTTTTTGGATGTTTTATGCAGGTCATTCCCAGCGAATGCTTTACCAGTCGCCTTGCTCTGTTGTCTCTGCCACGCTTTCACGCAGTTCTCCAACGCATCATCTCCTAGTGTGCTAGTTGGGTTGTCTTTTTCAGCTGAGCGCCAAATTTTCTCAGCTTCCTTGGGTTCTAGAGGAGGGGTGCATCGTTGGCAGTAGTCATCAAATAGTTGCCTAGGGTCACTCTCAAAACGATACCCCAAATACTGTAACCTTTGAGCAGTGCCAATTAAATTTCGAGCCAGTTTTGCTCCTGAAGCATTGCGTCCACCATCGGGTCCACCACTTTCTGGTAAGCCAGCGTCAATCAATAGGCGATCGCTTTTCGACAAACACTGGTACAACGGCACATCGTCACCAAGAGAGTATTGATATTGTGACGGTTTATTGTTTTCCTCTTTTATACCTGTCTTCACAATAATTTGTAACAAATCTGTAGGGTTGTTTCTCAATGGTTGACAGGTGACGGTATCGCATTTTATTGGCTCAGCCCCCGCTTTGATGTGCCAGCACCCCGCTAACCTCAGCACTCTTGAAGGATTGCATAATCTTGGGTCGCTACCAGTAAAGGCGAGGAAGTCTTTCTGCAATTCCTTCCACTTTTCTAGAGCAATGGGTTCATCAAAAACCCAGTAAGAATGTACTGATTTTCGTGTTGCGATTTGTAGCGTGGGTTCAGGTAGTTTCAAATTTTCCCAAAACAGCAGCTGATCTTCTATTGGTCGGTCATCAAATTCGCAGAAAAGTGCTTTCCCGTGCTTGACATTAAGGTCTTTTTGACCTCCACCGTTCACAACAAAGTAGATGCCTTTACCAGAACGCTGTAGCTGTTCTAGTCTCGACCACGGCAAGTTGGGAAACTTCGCCTCAAGTTTTACGACTTCTTCTCCTTCGTAACCTTTACCCGGAATTGCCCGTAGATAAACTATTTCGCCATGCTTGTATCCCAAAGCCTCTAGATGAGCGATCGCTTGATTGCGGTCTATAGAAAATACTTCGTGTGCTGATGGATTGGACGATAAGGATTTTTTCTTGTATAATTGTCCCATTGTTTAACCTCATTGCTTCCTTGGTTGGAGCAACTCAGCCAAACCGTTTTTCCTGAGACTGAAAAAGCAGTCCGAATCAGCTCATAATGGGAATAACAACTTAATTAAAGTTGTAAAAATGTTGAAACTAAAAATCTAATTTTGGCTGATTCAGTCTGGTTTGGCTGAGTCACTTTTTTTTTGTGACAACAAAGCTCCGGTCTAGTAGCGATGTCGCTCTCAAAACTTGAGAGCGCCAAAAGGCTATCTATAAAGGGTATTTTATGCTGGTCTTGAGCAAAGTGGAAAGGTCAAATCCTTTTTTTCCTAGTAAAAAAATACTAGTGAAAAAATAATGAACAATATTTGTCTACTAAAGTAGACAATCTGTATACAAGAGGCTAGATTAACAGTTATCAGTTACCAGTTACCAGTTACCAGTTAATCCCCATGAATGAATGAGCGGGGATTTTGACTTATGTATAACTTTTCTCTTTTTTTCCACAAATCAATTTGGGGGCAAGACCCGAAGGTGTGAACAGTGAAAAGTCTCTCCATTATCTGATAACTGGTCACTGTTCACTGTTCACTGATTTGGTCACCGTATACAAAAAGTAGACAGTAGTAGACAAATGAGCAGCAAGGTGATTTCATTCCGCTTCAATGATGCTGAAATCCAAGCACTAGAAGCACTCCAAACCGAAGACGACGGAGATTCACTCAACCAGACAGCAGCAAGGTTACTCAGAGGTCTTCTCGGCACGTCAAGAGAAGTGTCTACAGGTGTAGACATCAGTAAATTAGTTGAGGAGAAGATAAGCGCTGCCGTGGGTAGTCTACAAACCAAGCTGGAATTGGTGGAAGAACGCTTGGGAAAATTGAACGCTCCTTGTGATAAGGATGAATCTCTCAGGCTTGATGTGAAAGCAGTACATCCAGATTACACCGCAGTTCGGGAACAGACGCTCAAAAAGCTGAAAGTTGGGAGCCAATCAGCTGCTGGTAAGGCTGTAGACGCCTTTATCCGGGAACTTGAGCGGGCATATCCACCCCAGATCCCCACGCGCGATTGATGCCTAAAATCCGCTTGATACGGGCATTTCAACCGCTGCCCGCCCCGATTCAGGGGGCAATTCTCGTCTACATTCGTAGACACATTATGGTCTTCCTACTTTCGTATACGTATTGTAGACATAAGTAGACAGCTAATCTTCATCACCAGAGCGATCTGCTGAAAGCAGCAGCGCTTCGCTATCGCACTTTCTTGCCAGTGCCCTGCGGAAGCGCGATTGCCCGTCGGACGAAGAGCGAATTGTAGTAGCGCTCAAATTATAGAGCGCGATCGCTCCTTGTGGGCGTGGAGCTGGATAATAAAGAACGGTATTGGAAAGATCCATTCTCAATACCGCGCTTATCAGTAAGTTTATGAATAGAGATACCCAATCAGCAGAACAATCAGTAGATTTAGTAGCAGTCCAGAAACTAGAAAAGTCTCTTGAAGCGAAAATTGAATCATATTTTGCTGACGCAGTGGATGAATCCCCGGACGTCCTGTCCGAGTTGCTTAAGTCCCTTAACAGCGATGGAACCCGTAGGGCATACCGGAAAGATATTACCGATTTCTTTGTCCGCATGACTGGGCGCGAGCCTAATCGGGATTCCGTTCTTGAATTTTTGCACCTAGAAGGTCATAAAGCAACACTGGTCGTCTCTAAATATAGAGCTAAGTTGAATTCGGATGGTTTATCACCCAATACTGTTAATCGCAGGCTGGCTGCAATTAAGTCTTTGGTTGCTTATGGGCGAAAGCTGGGGATGTGCAGCTATGCTGTGGATGTGGACAGCGTTCCAACTCAGGCTTATCGGGATACTTCCGGTTGTACAGGTGAAGAATTTTTAGGTGTCATTAAGGGATGCGATCGCTCGACGTTGGTGGGGAAGCGGGACTATGCATTGTTGCTATTGCTGTGGGGGAATGCTTTGCGGCGCAATGAGATTAGCACTTTGGACGTTAGGCATTTTGATGCATCTGGTGGTATTTTGTGGATTGAAGCTAAGGGCAAAACCAACCGAGTTAAAGTGAACCTACCGCGCAACACAGCGTCTGCTCTAGCTGATTGGCTGATTGCTCGTGGCGGCGATATGTCTCAAAATCGTCCTTTGTTTACTTCTGTGGATTTTCACGCCGCTGGGCATAGGCTCACCGGAGATGGCATCTATAAAATAGTCAAGCGCCTGTTTAAACGGGCGGGTGTTGAAAAACATATGTCACCCCACCGCTGTAGGCACAGTGCTATTACTGCTGTACTGGAAAAGACTGATGGTAATGTTAGGAAGGCGCAAAAACTCAGCAGACACGCCAAACTAAATACGCTTCAGATTTACGATGACAACCGCAATCGTGATCAACTGGAGATGTCTGAGCTATTAATGGACGGGTTGGAATGAACCAGGCGCAAGCACTTGTGTGGCTATCGTGGATCTACTTCTTTATTGACGTATTATAACAATATTGATATATTGAGAGGTATGCAGTGCCTGAAACCCGTGTTGTTTTCTACCAGGAAGAGGATGGGGACGTTCCTGTCCTGGAATGGCTGAGGCGACTTTTGAAGGAAGACCGCAAAGGTTATGCAAACTGTGTTGCTCGAATCAAGCAACTTGCAACATCTGGATACGAGCTGCGTCGCCCTGCGGCAGATTATCTGCGGGATAGTATTTACGAACTGCGGGCAAAGCATAACCGTGTGCAGTACCGTATCTTGTACTTTTTTTACGGACAAAATGTGACAATTCTCGCCCACGCTATTACGAAAGAGGAAGCCGCAGTACCAGATATTGATATCGAACGGGCGATAAGGCGAAAGCTTTTATTTGAAGAAAACCCAGAAGTTCACACCTACGTAGAGGAACAAGAGGATGGCGAAGACTAGCGATGCGATAAAAATCATTGACAAGATGACTCGTACTGACCCTGAGCTTGAGACGATGGTAGCGGAAGCTTCCATTAATGCAGAAGTGGCACAGTTGATTTACGAAGCGAGAACAAAAGCTAGGTTAACGCAGAAACAGCTTGCGGAACTTGTGGGTACAAAACAGCCTGTGATTGCACGGCTGGAAGATGCTGATTATGAGGGACACTCACTTTCTATGTTGCAAAAAATCGCTCGCGCTCTCAATCAGCGGGTAGTGATTCATCTGACTCCGATGGAACATAAGGAAAGTGCTTAGTGGTTTTCGTGAAATGACTCATTCGGGAAGTAGCAGGATAATTAAGGGACTTCCCAGAATTATTAAGAATATTGTACTGGATGCAGATATGGAAACGATGAAGTTGCGAGCGCATATTGGGGCAGATGGTATATTGCAAATCCAAACGCCCACTGATTTAAAAGATACTTCTGTTGAGGTGGTGGTGGTTGTACAGCCGTTACCCAATGCAGAAGTTGCAGCATCTGAGGAAACTGTACCGCAATATAATGCTTGGGGAAAGCCGACGACGAAAAAATCAATAAGTGATGCGATCGCGAAGCGGCTCCTTTGGAGCATCGCTCTTATGCGACAACTGCGGCGAGAAGTGACGTTGGATAAAACGTCAATCCGCTCCATGATAGAAGAGGGGCGAAGATTTTAATGCAGTTTGTTAAAGAATATAAAAACAAACATTGAAGAAGAATTCAGCAAGTCCTGATTCAGGAGTCAGAATCACTTTCGTGGGGATTCATATCAAGTCCGGATAAATAGTGTTCATTAAGCTGCCACTTGCGGCCACCAATGATAGCAGGCGATCGCCCGAACAAATTCCGGATGCCTTAATAAAACTTGACAGCGATGAAACAAGACTTCCTCCAATTCATCAAGACTACTGAAGGAGCGATTAGCGAGCTTGTTCGTTGGTCAGAGGCCATAATCTCTCAGCAGGCTGTAACTCGGCGTAAAGCTAGAGAAGCTGTCACCTTGTGCCATATGCCTGAAACCCTTTTAG
>NZ_CAWUDP010000146.1:0-19162 GCF_963920835.1 Scytonema sp. PCC 10023 | reverse complement strand
TGGTTTTAGGGTTAACATCAGGTATAAGTTTTGCTTATATAAGACATGTCTGCATAGACTATGTTCACATAACTTATGTCTGCATTAGGTATGTGAAAGTTGAGCTATCTCTGCGCAAGTATCTGAAAGTCTTGCTGTGTAAGGGTTTCAGCATTGCAAGTATCAAATCTCGTCTACGCAACCATGTTAAAACCATCAAATCTGCAAACATATGTGCCGTTAGACCATAGAAAAATCCAATATATAAGAGTTTCTGATAAGGTGTGCTTTTGTGTTGTACAACACGCTTAATTAATACTTGATGCGAGCATAAGGTATCATAAATTTGTGCGTTAAGTCTCCTTAATCGTGCTATGACAATCGTCCAACTTGAACCTGATTCGCAAGCGCACCTTCTCGTTTTCTCTAGTTGCGGTCACATTGGTCCGTCGCTGGACTATTTTCTAAAGGTACAAATGCATAGCTCGTTAATTTAAGGCACCCTCACGGCAATTGTAGAAGGGCTGATTTTATCGTCGCTGGACTTCATGCGATCGCATCAAAGGTTATTGTCAATTGATTTAATAAATTGGTTTCGTTTGAGGATAGGGTCTAAATCACCCTGTACACGATGGTTTGTCTCTGACGATAAATCCATCATCACTTCTTGACTCGCTCGCCAAGGCTCGCTGTAGATACCCGTACTCGTTGATTTTAGATAGGGAGGATTTCTCATCGCGTTGGACTGTTCGCCAACGCTCACAAAAGATGTCATTCAAGCTTATTGAGAATAGTGTCAATCCGTTTTTTTCACGTTGACGTGTACCCCCCCTACCCCCCGATAGCGCATTTACACGTCAAAAATGGCTGAAAATACTGTGGTTAAGCCATTCATTTTGCACCAAACTCCCCCAGAATCTGACATTTTGGAGCATTTTGGAGCAAAAATAATTGAGAATAGCGTCATTAAGTAGCTTCAAAAACAGGTCAAAACCGTGTTCAAGAGTTTGATAAATACGCAGTTTGATAAGCATAAATACTTAATAGCTAATATTTACATAGCTAATACAAAAGTACTATTGCAGAGCAGGCATGATGGATGGGTTTTATCCAAACAAATGACGTGTCAGCATATTTGATTGATAGTTCAAATCATCATCTGAGTATTGATTTAACACAGACCAATCTGGAGGATGTTGAAATTCGGCACAAATTAGTCCTTGCATCAACGCCTCTACAATTGGATATCGTTCCCTGTCTTCTTTAAATTGTTTTAAGTTGAATAACCTTAATTCTTCAATGACTAGTATTTTATACTCATCTGCTATGGCAAGATTGCCGTCTGATATTAGCTTCGATATAAGCACATAAGCACTTTCAATGTGCGTATCAGGGATATTAATGAATTCTATTTCAGTAAAGCGAGGTGTTTTTACCACTAATTCTGCAGACCTATTCGCAAATAGATATCTGATTTTATGCTTAATCAACAGCCCAATAAGAGCAACAATATCCGCATTACTTGGTTCCTTATTTGACCAACATTTGACAATATTAATTTTTTCGCCAGCCATAAAGTAATGAATGCAACTACAGTAATCTGCTTTCATTACAAAGGATACTACGTTAGTTGGCACTGTTGAATAAATAGCAATCTTCATTTTGAGCGTGTTATACAACACTCTCAATTTTCGCCCAGTGACTGTATTTTTTCCCAGTCGAAATGGTTCTGTCTTTCAAATTTGAAGGGTGACACGTTAAGAGCGAATGCCAAACCCATCACAGTATCATCGTTTTTTCCCTCAGCAGCCTGTAGTTTATGTCCGTCACGTCGAAAGCTTAAAAGTTCATTTACCACAGGACTTTTTGCAGGATAATCTAAAATTTCCTTTTCTAAAGCGAGTACTAACTGATAAATTAGCACTGGTTTACTATCACCTGTCGTCCGTATTGCCTCAATGTTGTATGCAGGGAACTCTTCAACTAATTGTTCAAAGTAAACTTGTCCCGCGCCGTTCACTTCAATTCCTATACTTTTAGGTCTATACCTTCTGATCAATTCTCCGATTTTGTAGAGATGAACTTGATTAGTCTCATGGTTTTTTCTATACAAAAATACGAGCGAATATTTACCCGCTTTGAATTTCAGTACAGGTACGCATAGAAAATCATTACCTGTGGTTGCCGTGTCGATTCCAAGATAATAATCTGCATCTGGATCAACGTCTGATTCGTATTCTCCGATTGCGCCGAGATGTACCAGAGATGATGTGAACACGGCGACTGATGAATCTATAAATCTGAGGTCATATTCCCTTAAGATTGTCTCCCAGTCCGTGCCGTCTTGTTGCTGGCGATATTCTAGATAGTCATTTCGTTGACCAAAAATCTCATGACACCGCCAATGGATAATCATTTTGACCGTGCCTGCTTTATCGACAAACCAATACAGCCCTGGTAGTTCTGTATAAATTTTTTGTTCAGCAACATCAATGCACAACTGCTCTATGTCGCGTCCGTCATTATTTTCGTTTAATTTATCCCAGTACCAGCCGCTCTTAGCCGATGGAGTACTAACGATTAGCTTAGTGATGTTGTCCCCCGATAAAGCGGTACTAGGGCTTGATGCAGCATATATCTGACCTATATTGCGACTAAAAGCACATTCGTCAAATAAAAAGTCTTGTACCGAATCATAGCTACGACTACCCTCTGTGCTGGAGTTCTTGAAATAAATTTCGCCTTGCCCTCTGATTTTTAGGAATCCTACATTGTCGCTATCGGGTTTGATGTATTCCTCTAAGCAATTTACCATCTGCCTAGTACGACGGCTAAGCGCTCCAGCATCCTCCTCATTTCTCATAAAGCACATCGAGCTATATGCAGGATTTAAAGAAGCTTTATGGAGAAATTTCGACGCAGCAGTTTGAGTAATCCCTAATTGACGGCTTTTTACTATGACTATATTTGCGTATTCGTCCATCAGTCGAGTAAGGATTTTCTGATAGGCGAACGGGACGAACTGAACCATCCGACCGCCTGACCTAATTTGAGTAAGGCGAACAAAATCCTCCCAACTAGCAGGCACTTGCTTTAACGTCTGAGTTTTCTTCAGAAATTTGTTTTGCTGTTTTGGGGTGGCTCTAATTTCAAAGAACATCGATATCAAAGGTGTTGTACAACACTCTAGTTTTCCTCCCGCATATCCTGAGAAGTTATTAAATTATATTGTTCTATCGAATAACCCATATTTTGTACTTTTTGGATAGCTGCTTGTTGATTACTAAATACAGAGATACCTGTTATCGAGTCCAATAATTCAAACAACTTTTTCAAATCGTTAATTTCTGTTGTTGGCGGCAGTCCTCTAAGTCCTTGCTCATATTCCGACACTTTTTGATAAACGATTGCTAATTGTTTTAAATAAATACCTAAGTGGCATTTCTGGAGATATTGAATAATGCTTAAAGGATTCTTAGGGTCAAAGTCATATTGCTGAAGTTGTAACCCTATATCGTCAAGTGCGAATGTTGGATACTCGAAATCGTCTATTTCTATTGCAGTCGTTTCTTGTTCACTCCTAATCAAATCAAACGACTGTAAGTGTCTTTTAATAACAGTTTCTGTAGTCTCGAAATTATAGTGATCCTTTAATCGTTTTTTAATAGCAGAAAAGCCGAGTCCACTTTCGGCTAATCCGTTAGTGAATTCGGCTAAACTATTTCGACATATTTTGCAGTTACATCTTTGAGAATTCATCGTAGAAGAATTTCACAGCCTCCATTACCTCTTTCATTTTAGTTTTCTCTCTTAGATGCAAGTTAGAAAGCTGTCCTAAACGTCTGGGTAATTTTTCAATATCTGGGAGTCTTTTATAGCAATCAGCAATTTCTGGAGTTCTAAAAGTCAATGCTTTGTTAATTGATGGTACAAACGCTTGGTCATTCAAGATGTATTTGTGAAGTAACCCTATAAAGCTAGCAGTAATAGCTATATAGACAGGTGTATCGCTCGATTTTTGGTTGAAATTATATTCAATACAGGCATCGATAAGTCTAATAAAAATATCTGATTTCTCAACTCGCTTGACTTCGGTATTTTCGTTTCGATCCATAACCATCAATCCTTTTTTAATTAAGATGGCTAAGGCTGTTTCTAGGTCGTTATTAGCCATCAACTGAGTTAATTTGTTAGCTCCTACCATTCCTATTTGTTCAGTCAGCTTGGTTAAGTTCAAATCAACGTATTTTTCATCCGCTTTCATTTCGATGATTTCATTGATTTTATTTAGATCGAATATCTCTTTAGGTAGCTCTGGCAGCGAAGAAAAGTCAATCCTTTTATAACCATCTGTTTCATCCTTAGAAGTGTGAATCAAACATCGTTGTGCAAATAATAAGCCATCGCCCTCACCATGCAGTTTTTCGTACATACGATACATTAAAGAGCCGTAAAAATGGCGCGACTCATGGAAACTTTCATATCCAAGTTTTTTAATACGTTCATTAACTTGTTTTTGATAGGAGCTATTAAATTGATTCATAGCTGCTTTAAGTTTTTCCTCCTCATCACCCTCTGTTTCCTCATAAGCTTTTATGACTGCTGGCATGGGTTTAAGTTCACGACACTTAATTACAGCCTCTTCAATGTCATCAGAATTTGCTAAACAAGGAATACGATATCTACTTTTAGTACTCGATTTAGCAATATTTTTGATGATTAAGGTGTTGTAATCATCCGCTTGAAAATCTGTTTTTATGAACACTTCAGCCATTCTTCTACCTGTAAGAAGTGCTATTGCAAAACCGATATCAATCCAATCATTACTATTCAGCAATTCCTTAGCTTGATTTAAAGTAGACGTTGCATCAAATGTTTTCACTTCTTTAGATGTATGTGGCTTAATAGCACTGTATTTTCTTTCAAACTCATAAGTATAAGTCACACCTGCATAATTAGAATGCTTCTTATGACCATCACTTAGTTCTTCTGGATAGCTTTTTACAGTTTCTCGGAGTGTTTCTCTAAGTATTTTCAACCCTTTTTTGTAGCTTGTTTCGCTATAAATTGTCAGTGATTCTGCAAACTTAAGAACACTGTTGTGTATCTCTTCTTTAGTCTTCAATTCAACTATTTCTGCTACGACGGGTGTTACTACTTTTTGCCAATTAATAATGCTGCGAGTACGTGTCATTTCTTTGATTGGTTGTTTGGACTCTTTAAATATAGCTCAGTCATAAGGTATGCGTCAACAGGGTATTGAGATATAAATATGAAGATTTCGTAAATTACTTTCGAGAACATTAGTTTTGATAAGTAATCCAAAAGAAAAAACCCGCTAACGCCTATCTAGTAAGCATTAGCGGGTTTGTAGTATCGGGTAATGTGAGTTTCCCGATGTATGCTTAGTCGTGATTCAAAGCCAGTAAGAAATCCTTAATTTGCGTGGTTGTGGCATACGCGCAAGCTATAGACCCGTCTCTCCTATCCCTCAAAGCATATGTCTTTCGTTTTCGAGTTTCGTAACCAGCCTTACCCGTAAGTTCTGTATAGTCGTAGCCGTAGTAGCTGGCAAGTTCTTTAATTTCAATAAGTTTCATAGTTTCAATTCCTTGTAGTAGCAGGCTGTACTTGCGGCGCGTCCGGTCGCGCTATGTGACCAATCATCACCCCCACCCCTAGCGACGCTATTAATCCACCTACAAGCGCTCGTTTAGGAATATCAGCATAACTCCACACCTTCACCTCATGTTGGCTCATCAACCAATGTACTTGAGCCATCTGCCACGGCATGAGGTCAAAGAATTCACGAGATTTTTTGAGTTTGACGTTCGAGTTCTTGAAAACTTGATGCAATCGCTGCTCAACTTCACCCATGTTTTCAACGTAGATGGTGCGAAGAATCCGAAGATTGCAGGGTGGTTGGTTACTATGAAAAGTATCAAGTCTGGCTTCTGGATTACGACTTAACCCTATTTTCACCCTTTTAAGAACACATCCAGGAACCCACCCGTGGTAGCCTTCAGCAAGTATAAGGTAGATGAATCCAGGTTGGTTATCATCGCGCTCCACCCATTGATTTTGATTGTAGTGTGCCATAATGCAGAGATTCCTTGTAGAGTTTACGGAATTTTTACGAGATTAAGGACGCTGGGAGCCGACAAACTACCCAGTGTCCTTGTTTTTAGGTTTGGGTATCAGTTTCTACCCACTTTAATCCGGCTAAATTCACATCTTGCGGGTTTTCTAAAATGGTGATATTGGCATTATCAATCTCATTCTTGAGATACCTGAGAATCCAATCAGCTACCACGCCAATTGCAAAACCACCGCCAGTACAATACAAGCACTCTCCTTTAGCCAAGCGTTGAGAGATGGTATCAAATAGCTTTTGGATCGCGTAGTTACCCCCGACCCACTCAGACATAGCCCCATCAACCTCAGACGCGATATCCTTGACCTTCCCGTTACTTCTTAGTGGTACGCGCCACTGACCGACCTCATTAAGCGCTGAGAGTTCCAAAGCTTCTTGGATGTCTGAATTTTCAGCTTGAATTGCTCCTCTGTCTGTACGGGTAAGGCTTTTGAAGATGCGATTGATGATAGTGTTCATACCTCCACCAGACACGGGAGTTCTAGCGATAGTCGATAGTTCATCACCATCCCATTCATAAGAAGAAAAAGTGACTGTTCCTCCACCTAGATCCAATAAGCTGAATCGCTCGTGTTGGTAAAGGTTCACCACTTCCAAGGCAGCGCCCTCACCCTCATCAATAAACTCGCAGTGTTTGACCGTCACCTTGAACTCAATGTCTTCCCATGTGAACTCTGCAATCTGCTTAAGCATCTTATCTAGTTCCTTGCGCTGTGGGGTAGACAATGTGATGACCTTAAGCCAAAGGTTAATCTGTACTGGTTGGGTCTTACGTCGCCTGCCTTCTACAGCATTCTTTAGCTGCTTGCGGTAGTGGGTGATAGCTCCTAAAATCCATACATCTAAGTGAGTCAGCTTGTTATCCTGACTGGACACAATGAGATATCCGTTCACCCGGTCGATGGCATTGCCCACAACATAGTTTTTCTTGCGATAGCCAAAACATCCATCATTGCGTAGTGGTACTTCCCCTTTGATTTCTTTGGCTTCAGCATTGAAAGATTTAAAAACACCGTTGAGTCTACATTTTACCCGCTTGGCTCCCGCGTCGATATCAAGTCGGAAGTCGATAGCTTTGTTGTTCTGACTATGGCGTTTCTTAGGTACTTCTGGCACTTCAGCAAGTACTTCCTTGATAGTTTCAGGCTTTGTAATCATTTTTGTATCTCCCTTGACGCGTCCATTGCTACGAATTTCAATTTTCATGTTTTTGTACTAGTGTTGAATGTTACTCTGTCGGTCTAGTGACGCACTCTCATCGGTAAAAGTGGTTTAGTTGAGATTGACATTCTTCTATTGCGATTGAAGTGTTAAAAGAAAAAGAGTCAATTATTAACAGTAATTAAACTTTTTGTAGATACTCTGTTTTAGACTATTTCCAATTCAACTAATAGAAAGTCATCTTCAGTCCGGCTAATCCGGCTAATCCGGCTACCCCCCCCCTATAGGGAAAAATTCCCGGCTAGCCGGACACGTAAAATCAAGGGTTTCAGCCATTGCGTCCGGCTGATAATCCGGCTAACCGGACAACAGCCGGATACAGCAGGAATTCTATCTTTTACTAATTACTGTTAGAAAATACGTCTAATTCGGTGAATTCTTTTCCACAATCATTACATTTGTAGCGTTGGATGGACTTAGTAGCCTTATCTTTACCGTTGCGCTTCCAGTCATTAGAGCCGCAGTGGGGACACAAGACCGTCGTCACAGCTTCAACAAGTGGCGGTGATTGGATGGTCTTAACTTCAGACTCTGACTCAGATGCGTCCTCCATTATTTGCCAGTAATCATAGGCATCAAAGTCTGGAAGTTGAATAAACTTCGGAAGTCCGGTTAGTGGTACGGCAAGGGCAAAACGGTACGCGCCAGGGTCGGTGAAAATGTCTAAACCCAGTTCCTCATTCTTGCGATCGCAAAACTCTTGAATCCTGCGATATTGCTCAAGCAGCTTGGTTTTATCGTCTCCCGTAATTGTCTTAGCCTTGTCCAACCATATACCAGCGTTCGCCCCGATGTGAAGTTGCACCGCGTTGTTCCAATCGCTCCAGGACATACCTGGTATTGTGGAAGCGTCGCAAGCTTGTCCGATGTAGATAGCGCCTATATTCTGGTGGGATGCCTGCTTGAGAGAGTAGGTCACTTTGTCTCTGAAGTAGTAGTAACCGTTATTCTCTCGTTCTTGAGCAATGGTTGAGTCCACCTCATCAAAAATGTAGAGGATGAACGGGTGATTACCAGAAGTCTTTGTTCTACGGTCTAGTTCATCGCACAGTTCAGCCATGCCCGTTACGTTATCCTCATGGCTCGTACCAGCTTTGGGCATATCCCAATAATCTTTTTTAGATCCATGCTGTGGGTCATAAAGCTTAATTTCACTTTGTCCCTTGCGTTGCTTCATGATTGCTAGCGCGAGATTCTTAGCTGTGGGTGACTTACCTCCAGTACTGCCAGCAGTGATTCTGATTCGCTCCCAGTTCTTGACATAGCTTTCAAATTTACTGATTGGTACCCAAAGCTTATCGATATCGTCTTTGTTGCTATCTTTCTTGATTGGTTTTCTAAGAGTCACTACAAGGGTTACAGAGCAGTTTTGATAGTTGTATTCAAACTTAGGTAATGTACCTACTAACGACCCTGTAAGAGCCGCTAGTTGCTCTTGTGTGTTGTCTGGCAATAACTCATCATCGGTGAGTCCTGGGTTCTTACGAGTCGCAAATGTGATTGTGTACCCTGTGTCAGTCTCAGTCCATTGGATAAAGTCAAGCTTGTAACCATAGTTGTTGTAGTAATAGCCCGATACTTTATTGGCAGTTATCGCATAAGACGAAGTACCAACAGCCTGTAATGGTTTTTGGAGTTCTTCAATTTGTTTGGTCAAATCATCAATAACAAGGTTGCGTTGTTCGAGCAAGTCCAGTAATTGAGCATGGATGGAATTGTTATTAAGTAATAGCGTTTCGTATCGCTCGGTAATTTTGGCGTCAATCTCATCCATACCTGCTCTAAAGCGTTCAACCGCAACGTCTTTAGGCATTGAATTATCAAGTGATTTCCGTAATTCCTTACTTTCAGATTTGATTTCACGTGACCGAACATCTTTCCAGCGAGTTTTGACGTTGAGGAATTTATTATCAAAGGTAAAAATGTGGTCAAGAATAACACCAAAGTCAGTGATATCAAGCTCTTTGATAACTTTCAATTCTTCGGTCAGTTCAGCCTTAAGCTTCTTGATATCATTGATTCGAGTTTCAAAACTCTTACGCGCTTCCTGACTTACGTCGGGATTGTCATAAGCATTTTCTAGAAGTTTTTGAAGGTTGTGAATATCGTTATATCTCAAAGAGAAAAAGTTGCTGACGTATTCTCTACAATCTTCTAAAAAGTCTTCAACGCGTGTGTCTTTAGCGTCTACACTAGCTTGCAGAGTCTTGATTTGTAGGTCTTTTTCAGCTACTACTTTCAGATACTGTTCTGCTTTATCGTTAAGCTTTTCTTGCAGTTCCAATATCTGCTTAGCGTAGGTGTTTTTATCGATTTCGAGTACCTTAATCTGGCTTTTCAGTTCATTAATCTCAAGTTTGAGGTTACTAGCTTCTCTGTCTTTGACTCGCGTATTTTCTTCCAGCTTGCGCTCATAATCGCGTTCTACAGCGTTGTTTTTACCGTCGTACGCAATCCCTAATCCGAGAGAGGTTAAAGCTGTTGCAGCACCACCAATGCCCAAAGTAAGTGCAATTTTTTGAGTCCATCCACTGGTGTGCTGCGATTGAATTAAGCCTACAGTACCTAATAAAGATGAAGAAATGAGTAACCCAAAATATACTTGTTTAAACATGATAGAATTCCTTAGCACAAAGTTAATGAGAACTAGGAGATATATCAAATACCTCCTAGTTTTTTGATTAGAAACCAGCAGTAAACTTAGCTTCTGTTTCGGCTTTCAGTTTTTCTTTTTCATAGGTAATATTCTGAATTTCAAAGCCTTGACGCTCAATTTCTTCTCGGAGTTTTTGGACTTTCAGTTGCTCTTGTTGCGCAATTAGAGGTGTTTGGGCTTGACTGCCTTCAGTGCGAAGTTGTTGCTGTGTCAACAGTTCGCGGTCTTGCTCAAGTCGGGATAGCTCGGTTTCACGAGCAGTTATGGAACGGTGATAGGTAACAGCTTTTGTCTGGTTATTGACGTCTAGAGTCTTCCCATCAACAAGCATCCCAATTAATCGTTTTTGCTCGTTGTCAAGCGTTGCTAAGTCTTGTTTGAGCTTGACATTATTGATGCAAACTCCAACAAAATTTCTTTGACGGTTAATAATGATGTTTCGTTGCGTAGCCGTAGCGCTATCTAATTGCTCTACATTAGGGTCTATTTCAGCGTTCGCGTGTTTCAAAATTTCAGAACTGTTTAGCTTCCCATCGGTAACGCTTGCAGGATTCCAATCGCCGTCGGTACTTTGAATCGTTTGCCCAACACGCGACATATAACCTTGAAAAGCATTGACTGTAGCAGCACCTTTCTCAATTGCAGTAGCCGTGCCTTCAGCCAGTCCTTTCAATTTTTCACCAATGCTCGGAGGAGTAGGAACACCCAAACTAGTGATTAGTTGCTCGGATGGTTGTGGTGCAGCCTCTACTGCTGGTGGGGTAGTTTCACCCGTTACTCTTCGGCTACCCGTCAGGGAACCTTTTTTACCACGATTAGATTTCTCTAAATTTGCACCTGTTACGGTTCCAGTTTTTCTTGTAGCCATGGAATAATGTACCTATAGTTTCGTTATGGTTTTTACGGAACTGAGTGGTGACCCCTTAGCGCTGATATACTTTGGGGTCGTTCACTTTAAGAATTAAAATCGCTACATTTCGTACGAAATTTCCACCAAAGATTGTCCGAAGCTTCAACTGCATCTTGACGGAGTTCTTCTAGGTCTGGGTGTTGTTCTGCAAATTTGAGCCAAACAGGGTTTTCAGAAAGCTTGATGTATGCGTCGGTCAACAGTACCAGTTGGTTTTTGAGTGTTTGCTGGTCGTTAAGGTCAATCATTAGTTGTCTCCTTTATTAGCAAGTACGCTACCCACCACACCGCATCCCAGTGCTAGTCCAATTGATGCGATCGCCACACCTCGATAGAGTTCTGATTGTGCTGCAAAATCAGGTTGTTGCTCGTGACCGAATGCTTTTTTAGCATCCGAAATTCCCCAACAAACTAGAGAGGTGCAAGCGCTAAGCATGGCTGTAACGACCAGCGCTCCAGAAATATCACCCAGAGTAACAAACACACGGTCTTTCACTTTTTCATGCCAAGGTCGTGGTTTGTAAAGGTACTTGGTCGGTTTAGGCGGTCTGTAACCAGGAGGATAGTAATTGGTCAAAATTTCTTGCACCGCTTGGTGTGCATCAGCAAGAGTGACATCTGGATAAAGGTCAAATTCCTCAAACTCTTCGGAATCAATAATTTCTTTGAGCCAGTGTTGCATAATTTCGAGTTTTTCGATTTGGTTGTGAGTCAGCATTCGTCGGGCTCCTGAGTGAACATTTGGGGTGAAAGTAAATTGAGATGGTCGAGCGCTCTTTGCAAGTTCCAGAGATCCTCATTGGTTGCACGAGCTAAGACTTGTTGCAATTTGCGATATTCGATATGTTCCAGAGAAGGGGTAAAATCAGTATTCCAGAATTCCCCGACCGCTATAGGGAAGTAGTCAGGAGTCCAGTCCTCCAGGGCTTGTACAGCGCAAAGGTATTGAAGTTGCAAAGAAGTAAACATTATTAAATCCCCATGATTCTCAAGTTTTGGTTGAGGTGTGAAGGATTTACCTCTCACATTTACAGTTATAAATCACATTTGATAGCAAACGCAACCCATTTGCTATGACCTTTGATTATAGGTGTCAGACATATAGATCAGGAAAGATGATATCAAATGGTATGGTTTTGATAAGAAAACAACTTATACTGATAGCAAACGCATCACAACAGGTATAGTGAGGGTAGAAAAGTGAAATGTCTATTGATAATGGTTAACAACCGCAAACGTCGTCAAGTAGCGCTAAGAATAGATGAAGGAATTTTAGAAATGTTAGCAAAACTTGCTAAAGCTGATAACACTTCTATGAATAAATACATAGAAAAACACTTTTTAGAATATGGTAAAAGTCAAAAGTTACTGCCTAGTGATTTTGAATTGTTAGGTGAAACTAGAGGTGGTGATAGGTCTAAAACAGATAAAGAGAATAAAAATGATTAATACATCCGACCAAAGCTTAACACTCTCCCCTTGTCTTCCGTTAGAAGAGAAAACGGTCTTCCCTAAAATTCTGGTTATCTACTTTTTGGTAGATGATATTCAATACATTTCATCACTGTAATTGTATTACAGTTAAAAACCCACTGCGTAAACAGCGGGTTAATCATCAAAATACTAACCCTATTGTATATGAATTTTCATATTACATCAGAAGAATTATCTCAACTACTACAGCAAACTAAAAAAGTTCTTCCTTCATCTAAAGAATTATCTCAATTACTAGAAAGATCTAAAAAGGATCTTCCTTCATCTAAACTTCCTTCATCTGAACAATTATCTCAATTACTAGAAAATACTAAGAATTATCTTCGTCCATACGAAGAATTAGCTCAAAAATTTTTAACTGATTCAAGCAATTTTTATAAAATTTCCGAAACTATTAAAAAAAGTAAGGAGCTTACTAAAGCAGACTTTCCATTTTCTACAAAAAACAACTCAGATAATGTCTGTAAAGAAAATAAAGAAACAGAGCAAGAGTTATCTCACCACACGCATAAACTTGGCAAATTACAAAAAGAAATTTTATTAAAATTGCTTAAATATAGTAATAATAAATCCGTACTTGTAGTGTGGAATTCTACAAAATGGTTTTCCAAAAATAATCGAGTATTAAGAAGTGCAGAGCGCTCTAAATTGCATAAAACATTAACATCTCTAGTTAAACGTAAATTAATTATTCGTGAAAAGAGAAAAAAGCGAAAAGAATATGTACAATTCACAGAACTTGGTTTGCGGCTCACACAAAAATATAAACATCTCTGGGAACTGCAAAAATAATAAAACCAAAATGTAAACATCTCTAGAGAAGACAAAAACCAAAATGTAAACATCTCTGGAGACTACAAAAACCATAATGTAAACATCTCTGGTGAGCTACCAAAATACTTGAGAGTAAAATGTAAACATCTCTGGTGAGCTATCAAAATAACTAAAAATAAAATGCAAACATCTCTAGTGAACTAATAAAATCAAAATGCAAACATCTAAAAATCAATAAAAGCTTGCGTATTTAAAAAAGAAGAAATAGAATATTTTTAAATAGGTAATACTTTGATTCACCATTAATATCTGGAGGAATAGGTGAACAAAAAAATCCGAAGCTATCGCATCGATCCATATTTAGATTCTCAGATAAGAAAAATGGCGCAAGAAAGCAATACCTCAAATTCAAGTATCGTGAATTGTGCTTTAAATAGTTATTTCAATAAACCCAAAAAGTAACAAAAACAAAACGCCTACGGGTATAGGCGTTCATTTTCTAATACGAAACCGCTATGTAGCGGTACTTTTCTATGCCTAATGATACACTTTTTGTAGATTTTTGTCGTCAGTGCGGTTCTACAAATTTAGCAGAATTGCCAGAAGTTACAAATAACAAATATCACTCTCGATTAGTTTGCGCCGATTGCAAGACTTTTTTAAAGTGGATTCCGAAAGCAAAAATACTTGAAGTATCTATTTCTAAAATTTTGCAAAATCCTACCTTGGAAGAGTGGGAACGGCAATTTCTAAAAGCTGTAATACTTCGTACCCCTACCAATGCTGAAGAAATTGTGATCACTGCAATAGAAGCAAAATTGAACCCCGTGTCCAATGAACGGGGTGTTAGTTAGTGTCGAGACAAAAGATTAAGCAGGGTCTTGTACTTTAAGCTGACCTCGACCAATCAGTTCAAGAAATTCAGCCAGACTTAACCCACGCGATTGGGCTTGCTGTTTGAGACATCTCCATCCCGTATCAGTCACAGAGACATTGCGGGGTCGTTTTGGTTCGCCATGTCGTGGTTCACTACCGGGTTGTAGATTCTCCAAAGAAACAGGATTAACACCTTTAGGCTTAGGCATAAGTACTCACATAATTAAATCTCTATATTCCCATTATATAGGGGTTGTCGAATTTCAAACAGAACGCTATAGTTAAGGAGGTCTGAAAATCAGACATACATAGGTAATGACTTCTGACAAAAAAATGACGACCGTGAGGTGCGCCATTCAACAATTCAACAATTCAAGTATTTCAAGGATATCTTTATCATGCCATCAGCTAAGAAAAAAGCTACTTCCAAAGTCCGTAATACCAAAGCACAGTACAAAAATAGCAAGAATGAAGTTTCTGAATCTCAATTAATAGTAAGTTTCTCACCTTTATTCTCTCCTAAAGATAGTAAAGCACGGCTAACTTTCTGTGGAATAGAACACTCAACAATCACAGTAAACGGAAATGAAAAACCTGTAATGAGGATTACTTTTAGCTGTCTTGATGAAACACATGAATCACCCCAGAACTTAGCAATTACCTGTGATTATCGCCTATCTGAAAAAAACAAACTAGGTCAGATTCTCTCCATCATGGGTTATGAAATCCAAAAAACTGCTGAGGTAGTTGATGAAGATGATGAGTATGGGATAAAAAGCACAGTTGCTAACCCACGGGAGATTTTTGATTTTTTCCGGTCTAAATGTGGACTAGTCTTTAAAGCTAATCTGATGGAGGCTACCCGTAAAAACAAAACAACAGGTGAGCGAGTACCCGCGCCTGGACTGTGGGATATCGATTACAAGACCCTTGTACCGTTCCTCAAAAATGGTGAGCAACTGCGAGATATGCTTGCTTCTGATGTCAGTGATGAAGAATTTGAGAATCCTAAAATCGACATGGCTGATGATGCTTAATCCATAAAAATTCACCTCCCTGTTTCTGAATAGGGAGGTGTTAACTGTCGTTTTTAGTGAGTTAATAAAATGTCTTCATATATCAATAATACCATAAATGATGACGATGATGAATTTGGCGGTGCTACTAATAGCGTTGCCAAAATTTTTCGGAAACGTGAAACTCCACCAATACCAGTAATTGATGATGAAGATGAATTTGGCGGTGCTAGAAATTCAATAGAAAAAATTTATCGTAGACGCGAAAATCCGACCGCGCCCGTAGTTGATGATAAGGGTGATGAGGATGATGAAAATGAAGAGTCAATCATCAAATGCAATTACAAAATATTCAGTCCGTCCATCCCTAATAATCAGTGGTACATCGACCGGGAAAAACTGACGAATAGTGTTAAAGCTAACGAATCAATAACAATTTATAACGTAATTGATACTGAATTCACCGACCAAAACCGCAAAAAGTACAAACAACAAAAACGCTTTGGATTGACCACCCAGATTAAAGGCGTAGATGTTGACGCACCAAAGAAAATTTATACTCATATTCCATTGGTGAACAGTGGACGAGAAATGATGGGATTAAAACCTTACCCAATGATCGATAGTGATTTCCATCCCATTGATTACCTCCGTGATTGCGGTCTAAAAGTCGATTTAAGGCAAGGTTTTGATGATGAACTTAGAACACTACCTAAATGTTTCATCGTCCTTGGCGGACATTATCTAACGGCTGAATTGAACATGATTTGTAAGGGAACCGTCAAAGAACGTGTCAAACAACTACAGCGCTCTACTGGTGATGAGCAGATTACTTCTGGACGTCGAGCGTTCTGTCAAACCACCATTGACGGAATGAAACTGGATTGGGTAAGTCTCAAGCACATCATCACAATTAATGGTTTCGATTATAAATTGTGCTTAAAGCTGGTAGACACAGGCGCAATTCATGGAGTAGCCTCATATCAAGCTTTTTGTGATGCAGTAGGATGGAAATTAACTGCCAAGGATAATTTCACCAAAGATGAAAAAGCTAAAATGCTTGATATGGCTATCGAGCGCCCAATTGAATTTGAGGAATACTCACTAGGGGATTTAGACGTGTACGAAGCATTAAATTGTTACTATGAACAATGGCAAATTGTATACGAAAAACTTAATTTAGGTGATTTCTATCAAGTTCCAAAACTAACAATTGGTGGTACAGTTAAAGATTTATTTGAAGCTGCATTAGCTGAAAAGTTGGGAATTCAAACAACAGATGAAGAAGGAAACGAACTTAAATGGCGGGACGAATTAACTGAAATAGTTGACCGATATATCAAACCTGCTAGTGCTTCACACCTGCGTCAATTTTCAACTCAGACAAGAGCATTATTAGCTAAAGTTGAGGGTGGACGTTGCCGAAACAACCGCCCAACTGATGTATTTGTACGTCGTAAAATTAAAGGTAAATATGATGTTTCATTGATTTGCGATATCGATATTTCCTCTTGCTATGGTGAGGGTCAACGCAACCAAAATTATTTTATAGGTGTTCCATATATTTTTGATTATGAAGCTACCGCCACCAATAATGAATATGTTTCATTACGTAAATGGTTGACAGATTTAGGAGTCAAAATTGATAAATTAATCGAAGCTGTTAACAATAACAACCGCGAAGAATGGAACAATCCAGAGAACTGGGGTGAGCTTATATCAGGTGCTTGGTATGCTCGAATGAGTACCAAAGAAAAACTGAAATATACTCAAGACTTTTTTGCAAGCTGGTTCACTACGACCAAAGATAATCTCGATATCCTAGCCAAAACAATCCGCAAGATGAAAGCGGATAGTGAATTACAGGATGTTGATTGGGTCGATTTTGATGAAGAAACAGGCACTCTAAAAATCTTCAACAATGAGATATGGAATGCAGTTTTAACCCATGATGGACTGCAATGGATTTTAGCAGTTGCGTCACCTCGCCAACGTAATGAACTACTTGATAATGTTCAAGTTTTAGCAGGTGCAATTTACCCACGGTCGCAAAAAATCACTGAGACAGACGCACCTAGAGCGTTAGAAATTCTGAAAGAAAAACACGCTAATTGGAAAGGTCGAAACACTACTGAGATAGTTAGAGACGATTCAGGAAACCTTGGAATTGACCGCAAAATGCGTCACTGTCATGCGTGGTTTGAAATTAATTTGGGCGACCTCATCATTAACAATTTGTTGATTGAACGCAAAAAAGCACAGATTGAACACGGTAAAAAATCACCTTTAGATGTGTTATTTAAACTATGCGTGAACACCCTCTATGGCGACATGGTTAGTAAGTACTTTGTTACATCTAACCCTGTAGTTGGCAATAACATCACCGCTAGAGCGAGAGCGCTAGCTTGGTATATGGAAAAAGGTTTACACGGCTGGCAGACGGTCACAGATGGATGTGCTTTTGAGTTGAATGGAGTGATATTTCCTAAAAATAAAAACATCAATGGTGAAAGCGTGAATCAACATCGCTCTAAGAGTGAATTGAAACAACGTAACCTTAAACGCTTACCGTTAGCTGAAATCGAATATTTAATGAAAGATGGTGAAATTTTTATCAATGAAAATGAGGAATTAAAATCAATTGGTAAAGGTAATGAAAATACACACATCAATACCAAAGCAATGGAACATTTGCAAGAACAATTTAAATTAGTAGATGTGTTGCACTCAGAAACAGAAGCCATCAAAGTTAATGCAGAATTACAAACTAAGTTTGTACCACGTAAAGGTCAATTCAGTTTTGAAACTAAAGATGTTTACTATGCAGGGGCTTTCCACGGTAGTGCGAATTATCTATTAGCTAATGATAGTGGTGTTTACATCAAAGCTAGAGGATATGAAACTAGTAAATTGCATGAAAGTGTAGATATCTCAATATCAGAAGAAGATGAAATCTCATTGTTTGATAGTGAGCGATATGGTAAAGCAAATAATCCAGCTAAGGATTTTATGACTCAATTGTTAAACAATCCAGAATCAATTAAACGTCAAGTTCCCGCTATCAAATCAGGAATTTTAAAAATCAAAGACTACAAAAACTTAGCCGGAAAATACGACCAAATAGGGATTGAACCGGGCGATAGTATTTTACGCACTGTCTTAATGCAAGAGTTTAGCTTAGCTCAATTCACTTTCCAAACCTATGAACAATATATGATGTGGTTTGGAATTGTCAGCAAATTAAAAGAGCAAGATAAACAATCACTAGAAGGATATTTTCTAAACGATGACGACACACTCAACTTCGTAGCAATGGCTGAAAAAGTCGATGAAATGATATCTGACGGCATTACAGCACCATTCGATGAGCTAGACCCTCACCGTCATAGACAAAGAAGTGAAAAACGGTCACAAAACACATCAGATAAAAAAGGAGCCAGTAAAAAACGAAAAAAAATTTCTCTATCACATCCAAGCCTACCCGCCTATGAAACGCTGAAAGACGCGCTAAACGACTCAGGACTACCCGATTAACCCTCGAACCAATCACCCCATACGACCCCTTCCATGCCGTGCTGGCGATTGTGGAGGGGTTTTTGATTTGGGCAAGTCATTCGCAAGTAGAGCGTATCTTATTGATAGATAGTCTCAATTATTTCTGGGTAGAAAATGGGTAACCTTCGGTGAATTGGCGGAAAGTTACCCATTTTTGACAGCACTATAAACCGCATGGTTAAGGGATTTTTTAAAATACCGGGCGCAAAAATCCCTTACTCTAGGGGTTAGGGAAAAAAGCAAAACAGCACGACACTGCTAATGATGCGAATGAAAATAGCTGCGAATGGTGGCGGGGCTGTGGCGGTGGGTCTATCGTGGCGGTGGCGGTGGCGGGGTCGGTGGCGGTGGGTCTATCGTGGCGGTGGCGGTGGGTCGGTCACTGGGTGGTGGTCGGACGTGGCGGCTGTGGTGAACGTGGCGGGGCGGGTCGGTGGTGAACGTGGCGGGGCGGGTCGGTGGTGAACGTGGGGCTGTGGCGGCGGGGTCGGTCGGGTTGGTGGGGTCGTAGTGGCGAACGTGGGGGC
>NZ_CAWUDP010000145.1:0-19311 GCF_963920835.1 Scytonema sp. PCC 10023 | reverse complement strand
CCATCGAAGTCGTTCTCAAGCAAGCTGCGTCCTAATGAAGATGGCTATGGCTATAGCATCTTGTTGAGAGTACCAAACCCGACTGAGAGAATGGATTTATTGAGTCCTGCTTTTTGTTTCTTACGTTTGCTACCGCGCTTTGCCTTTCTCGTCATTCCCTTCGTGTTAAGTTGCTCTGTTACGCCGATGTCATAACGACTTGCAATCTCTGACGTAACTTTGTGCTGCCAATCTCGGCGTTGTGCCCCAGCTTTGCGTTGCAGCCCTTGCACACGTTTGTTCGCCTTCTTCCAACGTCGAGATGCCTTAATTTTTTTATTCCGATTTGGGGCTTGCTTGCGTCGTAATTCTTTAGATGCCTTTTTTATTTTCGCTTCAGTCCTCTGAGTGAAGCGCGGATTGGATACTTGCTCAATATTTTTCCCGCTATATGTTGTGATAGCTGTCTCACATCCCAAATCAAAGGCAACAATTGAGTTGTACGCCAACTCAGAATGAGAACCAAACTTTGCGGCAATATCGAGAATCTCAACAGTAAAAGATGCAAACCACTGTTTCAAACCAGGCTTATACACAATGGTAAGCGTGGTTGGCTTTCCCCACTGTTTAGCCTGACCTCGCATTTTTATTTTGATACCAAGGTCGTTGAGGTTTACGCTGCCATGTTTCCCTGACGTATTTGCTTTCCATCCCGAAGTGGCAGGGTAAGTCCAACCTGAAAACTTGCGGATTGACTTGAATTTAGGCAGTTTACGTAATCCTTGGAAGAAAGCGTTGTACGCTAAGTCAACCCGTTTTACCGTAGCCTGCAACGCTTGAGAGTGAAGGTAAGCATGCCTCTTCCCACTCTTTTTTGTAAGCAGGCAAGCAATTCTGCTGTTCCAAATACGAAACTGATTTGCAATTCGCTCTCCATTCGTACTTACGGTGAGCAATACAGGCGTTGTATAAGTAGGCATGATCTCGTCTTGCTTGAAGTAACTTAATTTCTTGCGTTTTGCTTGGATAAAGACGAAATGTCTGTCTACGAACTGCCATGTATTACTCACCTCCTTCTTTTGCTAAACTATGCCTAGCTTAGTCGTAATAGCTAAATATGTCAACAAGAAAAGGAAAAAAAGGTTTAAGGGATGTACCGATTTTTTACACACAGAAAAAGCGTAAACACGGGATATGTCTTACCGATATAGCGTGGGAGGCGCTTAATGAGTTGGCGCATCAACAAGACGTTAGTGTCAGTGAGTTCATTGAACGTTGGGCTAGGGCGGAGATAGGTAAAAACTCGGTTACCCTCCAAAACGATTAGCTACGCTAACCCTCTTGGAGGGGTATACCTCGCTTTTGCCCCGAAACACCATCCCCACCGCATGGCGGATGGGGAATTTCGCGGAATTAGTTAAACTGCTGTTTCCTCTCAAGTCGTCAGCGAGCGAATTTTTTTTAGTAGCGAACCTATGGCTTTGGGGCGCGATTGAGGAGCAAACAACCAGGTAATGGCTGGTTTGGCTAACGCCTGGGGCATTAACCCAACCCAAAGGAACCAAGTACTCAAAATGAGCTTTCTTTTCTTAGAGAAATCAGAATCTTTCCAAACAGCCAAAAAACCTTTGTAAGCTAAAATAAGTTGCGAATCCAAGGGAACCGGATGATTTTGCGGATCTAGGCGCAAAGAAGTTAATCGCTCTTGCAGATGAAAGTAATCACACAAGCCTAAATCTTCGGCGACTTCGTATCCTAACTCAGTAGCCTTATCACGCAAAACTTTATATTTCAGAAAGTCATGTTTTATTGACTTAATAAATCTCTCACTTGTCACTCCCTCGCTTATTGACCACAAATTACTACCATGTTGACGGTATCCTCCTAAAGGTTCTTCTATAGAAACAATCTCACCATAAAAGGGTATGAGAGTCACTAGATAACCATCGGCAGAAATACGGTAGTCAGCTTCGGGTATGGGCAGGATTTTAGATAACGCAGCTCGACTAAAAGCATTACCGCTCGTTACCAAACAATTGTATCTTCCCTTTTTCAGCAAAATCGGTAATACGTCACCGCTATCCAGATGGATTTCCGGGCGTGGTAGGGTATCTATAAACTTTTTTTGAGCGTCAACCAACTCCAAACGATACTGCACATTTGACACATTGGGTTCCCAGGCTGCAATCACTCGCTCAACTGCATGAGGAAAGAGATAATCATCTGCATCCAAAAAAATGACAATTTCCCCACGGCTTACTTCAAAACCTGCATTGAGCGCCGATGCTTGCCCACCATTATTCTTTAGTAAAGGAACAATTTGCGTACCGTAGCTAGTGATAATTTCTTGGGAATTGTCAGTGGAACCATCATCCACCACAATAACTTCGGTATTTACGTATGTCTGGCTTAAGGCACTATCAATTGCTTCACCCAGAAACTGACTGTAGTTGTAGTTATTAATGATAATGCTTACTGGCACCTTAACCATCATGTCCCCTAATTTTAAGCTGTTTTTAAACGCATAAGCGTTGCTTTTTGCAACCAGGCTTGCGCCTTATTTAGTATCCGACCTAAAGCTAGCAAAAGCTAGCACCTGCAATCCCAAAACCTTTTATCCCAGGTTTATTCAACAGGCAAGTAATCGATATAACCACTACAACAATGATGGTTTCTATTTAACAGCTAGTTTGGGTCTTTCAAAAGTCAAATTTATTACTAATTATTTGATATTTCTTTTGTTTAATCTTCACAAGTTAAAAGATTTACATACACTTTTGATGAACCGTAATTCTTCTTAAAAAATAGAATTTTTTAAGAAGAATTAGCAAAAAACCCTTATACTAAAATTCTTATACTGTTGTGGTCGAGGAGCCACTCATACAAGCTCCCCGTTCATATGTTGATCAAGCAACTAACCTAATTTTCCAACCGCTTCAGCAACGAGCTGCGAGACCAACGGCAAAATATCGCGGTTTTTAGCATTCCCTTTGCCCTCAGTAAATACGACTAAGAGATAAGGACGCTTATCTGGTATTTCTATATACGCAGCGTCATGGCGAACTTGACTGGTCCAACCTGCCTTAGACCAAATTTGTGCTTCTTTGGGAAGCGCACCACCCAAAAAGCCTGTCACTTGGTCTTCTTCAACATCTTTTGGCAAATCATCCGGCTGAAGACTGCGTTTCATCAAAGTCATCATCGCTTGCGATCGCCCACTCGACACCGCCACACCACCAACAATACTGTGTAGCAATCTAGCGGTAGCATTTGTCGTCAGCATATTGCGGTTATCTAGCAACTCTCCCACAAAAGCCCGTTCGCGTCCATAAGGTCCATCACACCAGGTTTTTTGGCAAACATTTATCGTTTCCATATCCGACCACCCCAGAGACTGGTAATAGCGGTTAACGATATTGCGCTGCTGCTTCCAGGTTTCAAATGGTCCTGGTGATAATTCTGGTCCGGAAGTGGTTCCACTAAGGATATCTATAACTAAACTGGTCGCATCATTGCTGGAATCAACAATCATATCGCGCATGGCTCTTTCCAACTCCTTTGAAGTGGAAATCATGCCTTTCTCCAGCCACTCATTAACTGCTACTAAGTAAAACAGCTTCACCACACTCGCGGGATAAATTCGTTCCACTCCACGGTAACTGAAACCACGGACTGGGTGGTTCCAAAAAGCATCTGGAGTTAAAGCGCCACCCGTGTTTACGAGTACAGGGGGATCATAGACAATCCAAGTCAAAGCAATTTGGTTGCGGGCTAAAGTTGGAAATGCTGCCCAAGTTGCTTCTAAAATGCCATTACCAAGATTTTCAAGTTGTTCGTCTTTATTGAAGAAATTCATTGTTGTTCAAAGATGTCCTCTAATCTAGAATTCAAAATACAAAATTTCAAATCGGGTGAGTACCAGTGCCTAGCTGACCTGAACATATATGATTCTCCCAGTTGTGAGCGATTAGCAACTCAAGCTGCAACTGGGCGACATTTGTGGGTGACATCAAACTATCAGGATGTAGAGACGAGAGGTGGCGAGCCAGCGCGAATGACGGCTTTCCCGACCCACCAGGCGACTGGCGGTGCGTCTGTACAGGTGTGTTTGTGTGAGGATGACTATCCAGGATGGCTGTCGCTTTCAGATTTCAGTTTGTTACAACCATGCACTGTACCTTATAAAGCGAAAACATTTTCTGAATCTGAGATTAAAAAACGATTGCCAGAGGTGATAGCCTTTACCCAAAAAGCTATGCAACAATCAAATTATTACCTTTGGGGTGGTACAGTAGGACCAAATTACGACTGTTCGGGACTCATGCAAGCGGCGTTCGCGTCGGTGGGTATTCGCATACCCAGAGATGCCTATCAGCAGGAAGCTTTCAGCCAACCGATTGCTATTACAGAATTACAACCAGGTGATCTCGTGTTCTTTGGCTTCCAAAAAGCAACTCATGTGGGGCTCTATTTAGCGAATGGCTGCTACATCCATAGTTCAGGGAAAGATAAGGGGCGTAATGGCATTGCCATTGACTCTCTTTCGGAACAAGAAGATGAGATCAGTCAGTCATATTACCAGCAACTGCGCGGTGCTGGAAGAGTGGTCAAGAGTTACGAACCTCAAAGACGCTGAGGACAAGAGAGGAATATGAGGACTGGACTGGTTTCTAATGGGCTTGCTGGACAAAATGAGCCGATATCATTGGTTGTCCCGGATGTTTCGGTCGTGGTGCCGGTGCATAATGAAGTGGAAAGTTTGCCTCATTTGCTGGAGGCGATCGCATCCACATTATCTACTACCGACTTAACTTATGAAATCATCTGTGTGGATGATGGTTCCAAAGATGGTTCAGCACAGTTTCTTAAAGAACAAGCGCAAATCCGTAATGATTTAAAAGCGGTGATTTTGCGTCGCAACTACGGTCAAACTGCGGCGATGGCTGCTGGGTTTAACTATGCCCTAGGTAAAGCGATCGTCACTTTGGATGCTGACCTCCAAAACGACCCTGCAGATATACCTATGCTGTTGGCAAAGCTGGAGGAAGGCTACGATTTGGTGAGTGGTTGGCGGAAAAACAGACAAGACGGTGCTTTGAATCGGTTACTCCCTTCCAAAATTGCCAACTGGTTAATTAGGCGAACCACGAGCGTCAATATTCATGACTATGGTTGTTCACTCAAGGCATACCGCGCGGAACTGGTGGCAGATATGAACCTTTATGGAGAACTGCATCGCTTTCTTCCAGCTCTAGCATATATTGAAGGAGCAAGAATTACAGAAATGCCCGTGCGTCACCATGCCCGTCGCTTTGGTCGCAGCAAGTATGGGATATGGCGGACGTTCCGAGTGTTGATGGATTTGTTAACGATTTTGTTTATGAAAAAGTTCCTCACACGCCCGATGCACGTTTTTGGGCTGTGGGGGTTGATTTCCATGGCTTCAGGTGGGGCTATTGGAATTTACTTGACTTTTGTCAAATTTGCTTTTCATCAGGACATTGGCGATCGCCCTCTGCTGATTTTAGCAGTTCTGTTGCTAGTGACAGGCGTACAGTTGTTTTGCTTTGGTCTATTGGCAGAGTTGCTGATGCGTACTTATCATGAATCCCAAGGACGCCCCATCTATCGTGTCCGTGAGGTGGTCGTCACAAAAAGTGTAAACTAATAGACTTCTTGTACGAATAGCGCTAAATATATAGCGGTTCTGGTGTTGTATGCAATATAGCTCTTGTGGGGTGGGCATCTTGCCCGCCCTAATCTAGAGGAGAGGTGAGCCGCCCTAATCTAGAGGACAGGTGAGGACACCTGTCCCACAATAAAATTAGAACTGCAATGTATTCAATTGAGAACCGCTATAATTTGATTCGCGCAAGAGGTCTAATGTCAACTTGCTGTTTAAAAAAAACACTAAACAGCAGTCTTGTCAAGTTCGCCTAAACTCATAACTGCCTTTTGCTGCCTTTTCCGCAATTGAACAGCAACCCCAAGTCCGAGCAAGCCCAAACCTAACACTGGTGTCGGTTCTGGCACTGAGGTTCTGCCTCCTTTGACGTTCAACACTTGCACACGACTGTTGTAGAAGTCACTGACATAAAGTTTCCCATCATTGTAGTGTGCGCCCACAGTCCAATTAAACTGCCCTGGTTCGGGTAACGATGCTCCTGGTGCAAGCGGTTCTGGCTGGGCGTTGGGAACACCTGTGCCAAATTCAGTCAGATAATTACCGTTTTTATCGAATACCTGGATACGGTTGTTGAGAGTGTCACCCACATAGATATTCTCTTCGTCGTCCACCTCTATCGCAACTGGTCCATTTAACTGCCCGCGTCCGCTACCCGCTTCCCCGCCAACGACCAACAGAGGATTACCTTGAGGATCTAATACTTGAAAGCGGTTGTTGAGTTGATCGGTTACGTAGATATTTCCAGATTTTTCAGAGATTGATAAACCCGAGGGTCCCTGAAACTGTCCCGCTCCAGTGCCAGAGCTACCAATTGTTTTGATTAGGTTACCGTCTCTATCGTATACCTTGATAGCATCAAGAGTATAATCAGCTACATAAAAATTTCCTACGGCATCGAATGCGACGCCTCCTGGTCCATAGAACGGTCTACCCTCAACTTGAGGACCAAATGAGCCAAAGGATTTCAGATAGTTCCCATCAGCATCGAAAACATCAATTTCGCTATTATAAACATCATCCACATAAAGGTTCCCAGTCAGCTTGTCGAATGCAAGATCCGCTGTCCCACTGAACTGCCCTGCTCCGGTGCCTAAGCTGCCAATGGTTTTAACAAAGTTACTGTTTTGGTCAAATACTGAAACACGATTATTAGCAGAATCACTGATAAAAATATACCCAGTTCCTGCCTGCACATCTATGCCTTGAGGTAGAAGAATCTGTCCAGGTTCGGTGCCAGGGCTGCCAAGACTACGGTCGTATTCTAAGCTTACCGACTTGGCTTGAGCAGCGGCTGCCAAAACCATGAATCCAGCACTGACAATAGCGATTGACAAATTTTTTACGAATTTCATGTGTTTAACTCCTAGTTGTGTAAATTTCACGCCCTGGCATAACAGTGCTGATCAACGCGCAATCGAACGACTCCTTCAGCTTGTCGCTGTGGAGTTTTAGTGAATTTGCTTATTTATTGGTAAATCTTAATGCTTTGGATATTCAGTGTTTGGCTTGTGATTCCCTTGGCTCACAAGCTTCTAACCGAGAATATCAGGGTATGTTGCAGGCAACAAAGCAAGGTGGAGGACTTGTATCCTTCTATTAGTTACTATAAGTTACTAGTTAAAAATGTAAAGTAGGTACTTTCAAGTAACCACGACACTACCAAGAAACTATGACTCTGTTTAAACAACCTGCCAGTTGCCCTGTGGGCACGTTATTAAATCTACTAGGTGGACCTTGGACGTTCTACATTCTTTGGATTTTGCGCCAGCAAGGACCCACGCGCTTTGGTGCGCTAAAACGCCAGATAGAAGGTATTTCGTCAAAAGTTCTCACTGAGAGATTACGAATGCTTGAGGAGGCAGAAATAATTTATCGCGATTATGAGCCAACAATCCCACCTCAAGTGACTTACGGTTTAACCGAAAAAGCACAAGACCTAATCGTAGTGTTAGATCAACTGGCGGCGATCGCCCACAAATGGTATTTACCGGAACATTCTGAAATCGGGCTACCAGCGCCAGGAAAATAACAAATGCTACATTTGACCCTGAGCTGTTCATTAAGGGTCGTACATAGCCATCTTAATTGAGCTGTCAAATTTTCTAAGTTTTTTTCCTCTGTGTTCTCTGGGGTTCGTTGTTCACAAGTCAAGTTTATAAATTAAATACAACTGCTCTGTTACACAACGGTTTCTCAGACTACAGTACATAGAGGATTTAGTAATATATTTTACTAAAATTCACAAATAAGCGTAGAAATCCGCTGGGTTAGGTATCACTTTAGAAAGAGCCATCATTGTATTTAATTGTATTTACTGGTAAAAGGTTAAACAAAGCTCACATTAACTTGCATCTGCTGTGAATATGTCTCGCACAATAGATACCCAATTGCGAAACAACCTGCTGGTTTTATTTGCGGCAGGTTTATTATTCTGGTCCAGCTTGGCTTCGTTATTGCCAACGCTACCACTGTACATTGAGTCTGTGGGGGCAACAAAGCAGCAAATTGGGATTGTGCTAGGCAGTTTTGCCATCGGACTGTTGTTATTTCGCCCTTGGTTGGGACGCTTGGCGGATCGACGGGGTCGCAAAATTGTGTTACTTATCGGTACGCTGGTGGCTGCTGTCGCACCCCTTGGCTACTTGTCGATCAAATCTATTCCCCTGCTGATACTGCTGCGTGTCTTTCATGGTATCAGTATCGCTGCTTTTACTACTGGTTTCAATGCGTTGGTGGCGGACATTGCTCCCTTGGAAAAGCGGGGTGAAATCATTGGCTACATGAGTTTGGTCAATCCAATTGGGGTAGCAATTGGACCAGCTTTAGGCGGATTTTTGCAAGCTGGGGTTGGTGACCAGATTTTATTTTTGATCACCGCTGAATTGGCTTTTGTGGCGTTTTTGGGAATTTTGGCAATCGTTAACCCACCAGTAGCAAGACAACAAGGTGATACTAGGAACAGTCAATTTTGGCGAATTGTGAGTAGCCCCAGGGTGAGAACTCCAGCCATAATCATGTTGCTGGTTGGTTTGGCTTTTGGTGCTTTACACACCTTTGTGCCATTGTTTATCAAATCAACTGGGGTAAACTTGAACCCAGGGTTGTTTTATACAGTAGGAGCAGTTGCCAGTTTTGCTGTACGGCTGTTCACTGGAAAGGCAAGCGATCGCCTTGGTCGTGGTTTGTTTATTACCCTCAGTTTAGTTTTTTACACCCTGTCAATGTCACTTCTGTGGCTCGCCAACAGTTCCGCAGCTTTCTTGGTTGCAGCAATTATTGAAGGGGCTGCTTCTGGCACTCTGATTCCCATGATTGCGGCTATGATGGTGGATCGAGCGCAGCCTTATGAACGGGGACAGATATTTGCTATATGTCTGATGGGAATGGATGTCGGGATTGCGATCGCAGGTCCTGTTCTTGGTTTTGTTGCCGAATATATTGGCTATAGAAATATGTTTGGTCTAACTGCTGGTTTGACGTTCTTAAGTATTTTCATCTTTCTGACGTTGTCCAGCAAAGATTTACCCAGTTCTGTACGCTTTGCTCTCGGTCGCGGTCAAGATGCTTATGCCTTGAAAGATACCTAGAGACTAAAATGTAAATACGGGAAATTACTTCGCTTTACCAGAAGCTATGTCCCGATAGGGACAGGCTTACGTTAACAGGCTTTTGCTTTCTATAAAAACGGGCGAGGAGGGATTCGAACCCCCGACACCGTGGTCCGTAGCCACGTGCTCTAGTCCACTGAGCTACACGCCCTTACCAGAATTCAATATTAGCACACCCTTTCCAAATGATGCAAGAAAATTCTGAAATTTTATCTGCTAACTTAAGCCATCTGGATAATCAGGGTCAAGCTCAGATGGTGGATGTATCTGGAAAAACCTCCACTGTTCGCCAAGCAGTAGCCGCAGCCAGAGTCAGGATGTTATCAGAAACCTTCGCCGCTATTCAAGCAGGGAATAGTCCCAAAGGGGATGTATTGGCAACTGCAAGAATAGCTGGGATTATGGCAGCCAAACATACAGCTTCTTTGATTCCTCTGTGTCATCCTTTACCATTGCAAAAAATTGAAGTCCAAGTTACACCTGATCCACAATTACCTGGTTATCAAATTCAAGCAACAGTCAGAACCAAAGCTGAAACTGGAGTCGAAATGGAAGCCTTAACCGCTGTTTCTGTTGCCGCCCTGACGTTGTACGATATGGCTAAAGCTTTGGAAAAGTCGATTCAAATAGAATCAATTAGGTTGGTTAGTAAAACTGGCGGAAAATCAGGAGATTACCAGACCTAGTCATAACCCAATACGGTTCAGTTAAGGTTGTTGTGTCAAAAATCACGTGTGTAGAGACGCGCCATGGCGAGCCAGCGCTGCAGGAGGGTCTCCCTCGTGCCGGCTCTGGCGTCGCGTCTCTACATTCTGTTCCTGATAACGGTTGTGGTCTTATCTGAACCGTATTGAGTCATAACCTAGCTGAGTCTTGTTTGAAAGAACCAACGCCAAAGGTGGCAATTGCAATGATTCGGTGATTGAGTTAGTATCATACTCCAGGTGTCGCAAAAAGCTAAATTAAATAGCTAAAAACATTATTAATTACTTGTATCTCTTCAATATGAGTAAGTTTTTTTGACTTTGTGTTGTAAAATTAATTTAATGCCGAAAACCAAGGCGAAAAAAAATGGTTTGTAAACCATAGTCGCGGTCATTACTAGCAAGCCTGTAAAAAGGTCAAAGGTCAAGTCCACGATTTGTTAAATTTGCTGAAAATAGCGGTTTAAAGTGGCTAAAAGCTTCAAAGCTCATAAACTTTTGATAAATAGGATGGGCTACATCCTTTCTTTACGCCCGTGGACAAGAAGGAGCCGACTCCCTTGAATGAAGCGGGAAGCAGACCCTCTAAAGAAAACTTTAGTTGAATGATAAACTTTAAACAAGTTTAGTCTTGTTCTGTGTAGCAGATAGTGAGCCTTGCAAAGTCTACAGGCACAGTTTAAAAAGTTACTTAAGCATCTGCGCACTAGGCGATGGGAAAGTAGAACCGTAAGGCAACGACGTTCCTATGTGATTCACCGTAATTTTGCTATTGGGTTAGGGGCTTGCGTTCTGGTATTGATATTGGGGACGGGTTTTGGGGGTTGGGCAGCAATAGCACAGATACCGCAAGCCAGTTCTGTTGTCGCAAATCTTTCACTTGTTCAGTCCCTAGTTAATGAGCCGTCTCAGTTAGTACAAGCAGGTAAAGTAAAATACCAAACGGGACAATTTGCTGCTGCGATCGCACTCTGGCAACAAGCTTTAGATTTGTTTACAAAACAGGGCGATCGCGTCCGTCAGGCTGTTGTGCTGAGTAATGTTGCTCTGGGATACCAGCAGTTAGGACAGTGGACTCAAGCAAAGGCGGCGATCGCCCAGAGTATAGCTTTGCTGAAGGAAGCAAAGGGGAAAGATGGAGAAAATTCTATTCCAAATCTCCTGGCTGATGCCTTAAACATTCAGGGGAGTTTAGAACTGGCTCAAGGACAAGCTGAAAAAGCACTCAACACTTGGCTTCAAGCGACTGAGACTTATCAAAAAGCCAAGGATAAAAAAGGAGTCATTCGTAGTTTAATCAATCAAACCCAGGCTTTGAGAGTATTAGGGCTGTACTCCCGTGCGCAGAAAACTTTAGAACAGGTGAACAAAACCCTGCAAGCGGAACCAGACTCACTACTCAAAGCAGCTGGCTTGCTGAATTTAGGTAATACTTTGCGGGTGAACGGTGACTTGAGCAAATCTGAAGCAGTGGTAAAGCAAAGTTTAGGCATTGCTCAGAAATTACAGTCAAAAGATGATATCACACTGGCTTTGCTAAGTTTGGGTAATATCACTCGCGCAAAACAAGATAATAAAGAAGCTCTAAATTACTATCAACAAGCAATAGCGACAGCCACCAGCCCGAAAACCAAGATACAGGCACAACTCAACCAACTGCGGCTGCTGGTAGATACAGAACAATGGGCTGCTGCTGAAACACTGATACCCGAAATTCAACAATCTTTAGAGAGTATACCTCCCAGCCGCACCGCAGTGGCAGCACGAGTTAACTTTGTTCAAAGTTTGATTAAAGTAAAAAGTGAGGGTAAAGACAAAACTTCACGCTTGTCTGAGGCTGCTCAAATTCTAGCGGTAGCAGGAAAGCAAGCGCAAGAGCTTGGCGATAAGCGAGCAGAAGCTTATGCTCTTGGTTACTTGGGGGAATTGTACGAACAAACTCAGCAATGGACAGAAGCGCGTAAACTGACTGAAAGGACATTAATGCTGGCGCAAGCAACTAATGCTCCTGATATCACTTATCGCTTGTCTTGGCAACTTGGGCGGATACTTGTGGCTGAGGGGAAATTGAAGGAAGCGATCGCAGCTTACACTGAAGCTGTTGATACCCTGCAAGCCATCCGTAATGACTTAGTGGCTGGCAGTTTTGAACTGCAGTTTTCCTTTAGAGAAAGCGTTGAACCAGTTTATCGTGAGTTAGTCAGCTTACTGCTGCAACAACCGTCACCAAACCAGTCAAAGGCTCTACAGCAGGTGAGTCAGGCAAATCTGGCAAAAGCCCTGAACGTGATTGAGTCGTTGCAAATTGCAGAATTGGATAATTACTTTCGTGAAGCTTGCTTAACAGGGCAATCAGTTCAAGTTAGTAAGATTGATCCCCAAGCAGCAGTTATCTATCCAATAATTCTACGCGATCGCCTAGAAGTTATCCTCTCGCTACCAAATCAACCGCTGCGTCACTACACGACACCCATTCCCCAGGAGCAACTTGAACAAATTGTTGAGCAAATGCAAGCTTCTCTCTCACGCACTTCCTTGACAGAAGAACGTTTGCCCATTGCCCAAAAAGTTTACGATTTGATAGTCCGACCTGCGGAAGCTGATTTGCAAGCTAGTAAAATTAAAACGCTAGCATTTATTCTCGATGGCTCGCTGAAAAATCTGCCAATGGTCGCACTGCACGACGGTCAACGATATTTGCTAGAAAAATATAGTATTGCCCTCACTCCCGGACTGCAACTTCTGGCACCACAACCTCTACAACGCCAGCAAATCAAAGTTCTGGTTGCTGGAGTGAGTCAGTCAACTCAAGGCTTTGCCTCCCTACCTGGTGTCGAGTCAGAAGTGAGCGAAATCAAGTCAGAAATTCCGGCACAAGTCTTACTGAATCAAACATTTACCAGCGCCGCTATTCAAAAACAAATCCGTGCTAACCCGTTCCAAGTTGTGCATTTGGCAACCCACGGTCAATTTAGTTCCAACGCTGCTGACACATACATTCTCACTTGGGATGGTCGGTTAGACGTGAAACAGTTGGGAGAAGTACTCAGAACTAGAGAACAAAGTACACCAACTCCAATTGAGTTGCTGGTTTTCAGTGCCTGTCAAACCGCCGAGGGTGATAAACGTGCAGCGCTGGGACTAGCAGGTGTGGCAGTGCGTTCTGGTGCGCGTAGTACTCTCGGGACTCTGTGGTCTGTAGAAGATAAATCTACTGCCGATTTTATGGCAGAATTTTACCGTCAATTAGCTAACTCGCAGACAACGAAAGCAGAAGCCCTGCGACAAGCGCAACTGAAGCTTTTGAAACAACCTGGATACAAGCATCCCTTCTATTGGGCAGGTTTTGTACTGGTAGGTAATTGGCTTTAACAGTTACCAGTTATCAGTTATCAGTTATCAGTTATCAGTAAATCTTAACTTTGTAGGGTGTGTTAGAGCGCAGCGCAACGCACCATTTATAAGAATGTAGGCTGAAAACCCTGCGGCTTCAGCCCAGGGATGAAAGCCACGACGCAGGCTTTAGCCTGCCGTGATGCTTTCTTTTTGTGGTTCGGGTAAAGTATCAAGCAAGTCTTCAACTATTTGAGTAATTGTTTTATCTTTTTGAGCCGCATATAGGCGTAGCTTATTCATTCTACGCTCTGTAATCCTAATATGTAATTCTTTTTTTGGCATTACTGTGACACAATAGCAACACATTCATGTTAACATAGATTCAATTGAGTAAAACAAGGAGGTGATAACGCAGTGCTGGTTTTAGAGTACAAAGTAAAGGGTAAGCAACAGCAGTATCAAGCAATTGATGAAGCGATAAGAACTACTCAGTTCATTCGCAACAAAGCTATTAGACTTTGGATGGATACACCAAAAGAGCAAAAAGTAGACAAGATTGCTCTAAATAATTACTCTACAGGACTGCGAAAAGAATTCGGATTTGTTAAAGACTTAAATTCAATGGCTTGTCAGTCTGCAACTGAAAGAGCCTGGCTATCTATTGCCAGATTCTATGACAATTGCAAGTCTAAAAAATCAGGGAAAAAAGGTTTCCCACGCTTTCAAAAAGATAACCGCTCAGTTGAATACAAGACTAGCGGGTGGTCACTGCATCCCACAAAACGACGTATCACCTTTACTGATAAGAAAGGTATTGGTGAAGTTAAGCTGTTAGGTAAGTGGGATATTCACACCTATCCAGTCAAGTCAATCAAACGAGTTCGGTTAGTTAGAAAAGCTGACGGTTACTACTGCCAGTTTGCAGTTGACATTGAGATTAAACCTGAACAAAGAACAGGTAATGGTGAAATCGGTCTTGATGTTGGTCTTGAGTTTTTCTATTCTGATTCCAATGGGTATCATGAGGAGAACCCAAGGTTTTTAAAAAAAGCAGAAAAAGCTATCAAGCACGCTCAACGTCAAATATATAAGAAACAGAAAGGAAAGAACCAACGACGCAAAGCAAGACAGAGATATGCAAAGAAACATTTGAGAGTAAATAGGCAGAGGAATGAACACGCGAAGAGAGTCGCGCGTAACTTGTGCAAGGCTAACGCCTTTGTCGCCTATGAAAACTTGAACGTGAAAGGCATGGTGAAGAATCATTGTCTTGCCAAGTCTATCAATGATGTGGCTTGGAGTCTATTTCGTCGTTGGCTAGAATATTTTGCTGTTAAGTTCGGTACTACAGTTGTAGCTGTCAATCCTCGAATGACATCTCAAAAGTGTTCGGATTGCGGTGCAATTGTGAAAAAATCTCTTTCAACTCGTACGCATAAGTGTAGTTGTAGATGCGAGATACAAAGAGATGTCAATGCAGCAATAAATATTTTGAATCTTGCACGACAAGCTAGGTTGGGACACAACCGAAGTAACGCTACAGGACTCGCGACCTCTACTCTAGTTGGTGAAAGCCTGCTTGAGCAAGTGGCGAGGAAGAATGTAGAATCCCCTGGCTTTACATCAAAACGAGCGACAGCGATGTTTTGATAGCCAGGGGAGTGTCAATTCGGTGCGTTACGGCAAAAATATTTATTAAAATCTATATCCCAATCCTAAATCATTTGTAAGCAACAAGACCCCCGACTTCTTTAAGAAGTCGGGGGTCTGTGGCTTTCACAAACTTAAGATTTACTATTTCTTCAAATCTATATAGCAGTCCTAAATGATTTGTGAAAAAACAAGAACCCCGACTTCTTTAAGAAGTCGGGGTTCTGAAGAACTCAATTTTCACAAATGAAATAGGATTGCTATAGTTTCATCAAAGACAATTAAGCAAAAGTATGGTACGAGTCTAAGATAACTGGATCTTTTGTATAAAACCAGTCAAGAACTTCCCTTTATAGGAGAGTTATCACTATGACTAGGGCACAGTTACATCGAGGGTTGGCACTCGTTTTTACAATACCATTGGCTGTCTCTTTAAGCGTGTTTACTGACGTACAAGCAGCTAATCCACAACAAACTACTCCATCTCCAGCCAAAAAGCGCAGAGTCACCTTTGACCCTCCTCCCGATCAACCTGCACCGAAAGTGACTATAGGTGGAGGTAGGCGCGACAATGACAAATGCCCGCAGGATAGAAAAACTGTCAGCCAAACCTTAGACAGAAAAACAACTGATCAGTTTCTGACTCTCCTGGTACCAACTTCCTCAAAATTGGGGTTAACGGTGTCCCCTCACCCAACTTTTCTTGCGTATGTGGCTCAAACTTCTGCATCATCGGTGGTGTTTACCTTAGAAAATCAACAAGGTGAGGGTATCTATAAGACAAAGCAGGACTTAAAGGGAACTCCAGGCATTGTCAGCTTCAAATTGCCAACCACTGCACCACAACTGGCAATTGGTCAGGATTACAAATGGGTGGTATCAATGGTTTGTCAGCCAGCAGGACCAAGAGACCCGTTTGCTGAGGGAGTCGTCCGGCGAGTCCAACCAAATGCAGAACTCGCGAGTCAACTAAACAAAGCACAACCTATAGACCGAGTTGCCTTGTATGCCAAAGCTGGGATATGGCAAGAAGCAGCAGCGGATTTGGCTTCTTTACGCCAATCACAGCCGCAGAATGCAGAATTGACAACAGCTTGGAAAGATTTGTTGCAGTCAGTGGGTTTAGATGCAGTGTCTTCTGCTCCCTTAAAGAACTAAGTAGGTCAGTGTAAATAATTAAAGGTATGTAGTAAGCGCTTTAGCGCTAAAGCGCCTACTACGAGCTAGTTTTCAAGCTTTACTTTTCTTTACATAGTTTGATTTTTTCTCGCCTACTTACTTAGAAAGTGCAGAAGTTGATTTTGCTGACACCTAATTAAGAATACACAAAGAAATCTCGGCGTCTTTGTATCACCGCGTCCCCCCGTCTGTCTTCACCCGTCAATTTTGGGTTGACAGACTAGTAGGCTTTTGCAATGGCAGAAGTCCTGTTAATATCTACCTGAGATAACAATGAAACCACTTGCTCTCCAAGTTTGGCTCACCTGTCTCACCCTTGGTTGTCTGGTTGTTGGCAACTCCGCTACTGCTCAAATCATTCCCGATAACACTCTCCCGGTGAACTCCAGTGTTATCCAACAAGGAAACACTAGCAAAATTGAGGGGGGCACGGTTAGAGGGACGAATTTATTTCATAGCTTTCGTGAATTTTCTGTACTTACAGGCGGTGAGGCATTTTTCAACAACGCCGCCGAAATTAGGAATATTCTCACCCGTGTGACGGGTAATAATCTCTCCAATATTGATGGGTTGATTAAAGCTAATGGCACAGCAAACTTATTTCTGATAAATCCCAATGGGATTATCTTTGGTCCCAATGCTCGACTAGATATTGGTGGTTCGTTTTTGGGAACGACTGCCAATGCCATTCAATTTGGTAACGAAGGCTTGTTCAGCGCTACTACCCCCGAAGCTCCCTCTGAGTTGTTGACGGTCAATCCTTCCGCTTTACTGTTTAATCAAATTGCTGCCGCACGTATCCAAAATAACTCAGTTGCAAATTCTGGAGTCGCAAATTTTGCATTAGATCCATCAGGAAGATTCACTGCAAAGGGTTTACGTGTCCCTGATGGTCAGAGTTTGCTGTTGGTTGGCGGTAACGTCAGCATGGATGGTGGAGGACTGTTTGCTTTTGGTGGTCGAGTGGAGTTGGGAGGATTAGCAGGTGCGGGAACAGTTGGATTGAATGGAGATGGCAGTAATCTCAGTTTGAGTTTCCCTGATGGGGTGGAGCGAAGTGATGTATTACTTACCAATGGCGCTCAAGTAAATGTGCTTGCTAGGGGCGGAGGCACTATTGCGATTAATGCTCGTAATTTTGAGCTTGCAGGAGAAAGTACCCTAAGGGCAGGGATAGCAGCAGGTTTGGGTTCGGTGAATAGCAAGGCAGGAAATATTGAGGTTAATGCACAAGGAGCAGTTAATCTTAAGGATGAGAGCTTCATTACTAATGCTGTGGTACCTCAGGCAATCGGAAACTCAGGAGATATCAGCATCACCACTGGCTCACTGTCTGTCACCAATGGCGCTCGACTCTCTGCTAGCACTCTTGGAAAAGGGGATGCGGGCAAAATCACGATTATTGCCCGAGATACTGTGTCTTTTGATGGCACAAAAGATGGATTCCCCAGTGCTGCAGCCAGCAGTGTGGGACGTGGAGGGGAGGGCAAAGCAGGTGACATCTTTATCACCACTGGCTCACTCTCACTCACCAATGGCGCTCAACTCATTGCCAACACTGTTGGAAAAGGGGATGCGGGCAAAATCACGATTATTGCCCGAGATACTGTGTCTTTTGATGGCACAAAAGATGGATTCCCCAGTGCTGCAGCCAGCAGTGTGGGACGTGGAGGGGAGGGCAAAGCAGGTGACATCTTTATCACCACTGGCTCACTCTCACTCACCAATGGCGCTCAACTCATTGCCAACACTGTTGGAAAAGGGGATGCGGGCAAAATCACGATTATTGCCCGAGATACTGTGTCTTTTGATGGCAGAAAAGATGGAATCCCCAGTGCTGCAGCCAGCAGTGTGGGACGTGGAGGGGAGGGCAAAGCAGGTGACATCTTTATCACCACTGGCTCACTCTCACTCACCAATGGCGCTCAACTCATTGCCAACACTGTTGGAAAAGGGGATGCGGGCAAAATCACGATTATTGCCCGAGATACTGTGTCTTTTGATGGCAGAAAAGATGGATTCGGCAGTGCTGCATTGAGCACAGTGGAAACTGGAGGGGTAGGTAACGCAGGTGACATCTTCATCACCACTGGCTCACTCTCACTCACCAATGGCGCTCGACTCAGTGCCAGCACTCTTGGCAAAGGGGATGCAGGCAATATTACCATTAATGCCCGAGATACCGTGTCTTTTGATGGCACAAAAGATGGATTTTCCAGTGCTGCATTGAGCACAGTGGAAACTGGAGGGGTAGGTAATTCTGGTGGCATCAGCATCAGTGCTGGCTCACTTTCTGTCACCAATGGCGCTCAACTAGTTGCCAGCACTCTTGGCAAAGGGGATGCAGGCAATATTACCATTAATGCCCGAGATACCGTGTCTTTTGATGGCACAAAAGATGGATTTTCCAGTGCTGCATTGAGCACAGTGGAAACTGGAGGGGTAGGTAACTCTGGTGGCATCAGCATCAGTGCTGGCTCACTTTCTGTCACCAATGGCGCTCGACTCATTACCAGCACTCTTGGCAAAGGGGATGCAGGCAAAATCAGCATTGATGCCCGAGATACTGTGTCTTTTGATGGCACAAAAGATGGATTTTCCAGTGCTGCATTCAGCAGTGTGGCAACTGGAGGGGAGGGCAAAGGAGGTGACATCAGCATCAGTGCTGGCTCACTCTTTGTCACCAATGGCGCTCAACTCAATGCCAGCACTTTTGGAAAAGGGGATGCGGGCGATATCACGATTAATGCCCGAGATACTGTGTCTTTTGATGGCAGAAAAGATGGATTTTCCAGTCTTGCACTCAGCAGTGTGGCAACTGGAAGGGAGGGCAAAGGAGGTGACATCAGCATCACCACTGGCTCACTCTCACTCACCAATGGCGCTCGACTCATTACCAGCACTCTTGGCAAAGGGGATGCAGGCAATATCACGATTATTGCCCGAGATACTGTGTCTTTTGATGGCACAAAAGATGGATTCCCCAGTGCTGCATTCAGCAGTGTGGAACGTGGAGGGGAGGGCAAAGGAGGTGACATCAGCATCAGCACTGGCTCACTCTCACTCACCAATGGCGCTCGACTCAGTGCCAGCACTCTTGGAAAAGGGGATGCGGGCAATATCACGATTATTGCCCGAGATACTGTGTCTTTTGATGGCACAAAAGATG
>NZ_CAWUDP010000144.1:0-19333 GCF_963920835.1 Scytonema sp. PCC 10023 | reverse complement strand
CCCAAATCAAGTCAAAAGTAGATTACCACAATCTGGCATTAGTGGGATAGGTTCAAACAACAAACGCCCATAGGAATACTTTAAGTTCAGCAATCCATTGCGGGGGCTAAGTGAGTTATTGGCTACCTTCAGTGGTGCCCAGTAAAAATTGTTGGTGACAAGCCCCAAACCTCGCACAGGAATTCGACTTACTGGACTTCCAAGAAGATAGCGATTTCCGTCCAAAATGTACGGACTGTCATTTTGCCAGAATGAGGCGTATGGCACAAAAAGGAGATTGGGATTATCACCATAGAAAAAAGCAAAATTGCGAAAGTTTTCCTCTCCCCCAGCTGCTCGCATTAGCAAGTCGTAGTAACTAGGTCTGTTTTTAGACTCAAGTAATTGTTGAAGTACTGTTGCAAACTTGTTGCAGCCAAGACCAAACCCTACGGTACATTCAGAAATACCTTGCATTTCGGAAAGATCCTGTCCTGATAGCTGGTATTGGAGATACATTGGCTCTAGTCCTGGTTGGACACCGTAGCGACCTACATTCAGTTGAGCAGAAGCTTCTTGGCACACAGTCAATACTGCCATCAAGGACGAGAAAGCAATTGCGATTCTTTTGACGCGGGACTTAGACAAGATTAACCTCCAGTAAGCAACTAACACCCAACTTTCTCCAAAACTGGGTAGGAATTTAAATTCTCTTGTGAGTCGATATTCGTTGTGATTGTCCTTGCAGTGCGACACAGCTGCGCCGTAAGTTCTGCAGGCAGGCACTTTCAGCACGTAGTGTGCGCAAAGCGTTTACAGCACGCAAAGCACCAATTGCCTAAAGGGCGGCTACCTCTGGGAGTATTACCGCTTGCGGCGCTCGGCTGAGTCCTTTTCAAGACAGCCTGCGCTTTGCGCATACGTCCAATAGCTCCTGTAGGGCGCCCTACACCATGCCTTTATGCGGCTCCTCCGGAGTAGAGCGCCCTCGGCGAGTGATCTGCACCTGGAGCGCTTTGCGCAGCGCCCTTAGTAGCGATCGCTATACCCTTAAGTTCTTCCCTGTCAGAGGGTGAAGTGAGACGACCTAACTTAATTAAGCAAACAGATATCGACGTTCTTTAGTCATTGTGCGGAGATGCTTACCCTGACCATCTTTATTCCATAAAACAAGTATGAGGAACTTGTGAGGATTTATACTACATTCAAAGAACTTAACTCAGATCTTGCACCTGGAAATTTGAATGTCAATTCCAAGACTTACGTGCCAAATTTCTCAGGCGTTCAATATCTTGTAGAATAAGGTACACCACCAAGTGCGGCAATATAATTTGGAACGCGATTTCTGCGGCTTGTCCCCAATCAGGTAGGTATGCCGGGGCGATCGCTATCGATAAATAGGCCCAATGCGCTAAAACATAGGAAATAAGAGACAGCACGAACCAACGATAAACCCCTAAAAGGATTCCTTGTCCCTTCGGGTTTGCAGTCGCCTAGGTCGGGAAACCCTCCTGCAGCGCTGACTCACCGAAACGGTGCAACCCAAAACGGTGTTTTGCGGTTTTAAACCAACCCTCAATCTGCCATCGTCGTTTACCCCACCAAGAAATAGTACTGGCTTTGAGAGCTTTGGTAGAAAAAGGCACGCTTGTGACTTGCTTTTACTGTGTTGAGGTAAGGGATACCCCTGTGCTTCCAAGAACAATCCCAACATCGCTCCCTCGATTTTCTTGTTGGTAAACAGCTATGCTCAATGACAGCAAAGTGTAAACGCGCGTTTTGGGCGTGGGCAAGAATTGAAACCATTTTTCTTGCTTATCTAAATGCATTTCACGCCTTTTCTCTCATATTTTGGACATTTTCACAAATAAGCGCCACTCTCATTATTAACGATCGCATACGCCTACGGCTCACTACAAGGAACATCATGCCCTAACAAAACGTGCTATCACATTTTTGGCAAAATACGTGATTTTCTAAGTGTAATAGTAATTTAAAATACTAAACTAACCATAAGTTTTCTGCTGATTCTAGTGTCACACTTTTGTACTCTTTATTTGTTTTTTACGGGTTTATTCGGTAGGTGCAAGATCTGAGTTAACAAATATGTTATTAAAGGTTAATGTTTATACTTTGAACAAATGACTAGGCGATTGTTTCTAAAATAATTATTAATTGTTTCTTCAACAAATTCGCGGTAACTGTTCCCCGCTCAACATATCAACAATACGACTAGCACCAATTTTGCTTTTCATCTTCACCACACCAGCAGATTTCTCGGTCACACTGCCAATAATGCAAGGATTAGTATGAGCCTGCATGATTGCTAAAGCTTTCTGGGTATCTGCTGCTGGTACAAAAGCCACAAAACGCCCTTCATTAGCCACATACAAGGGGTCAAACCCTAAAATTTCACACGCCCCTTGCACATCTTCACGCACGGGAATCTGATTTTCATCAATGGTAATTTCAACACCAGCAGCTTCAGCAATTTCATTTAACGCACTCGCTAAACCTCCCCGCGTCAAATCTCGCAGACAATGAATTTCTATCCCTGCTGCTAAAAGCTGCAACACTAAACCGGCAAGGGGTGCTGAGTCACTTTCTATTGTCGTCTCAAACTCTAATCCTTCTCTGACAGCCATAATAGCAATGCCATGTCGCCCAATGTCGCCATTCAAAAGCAGCACATCTCCCTTTTGAACGCTTTGTGGTAAAATTTCTTGCTCGTGTTCAATAATGCCAATGCCTGTGGTGTTAATAAAAATTCCATCCCCCTTACCTCTGTTAACGACTTTGGTGTCGCCAGTGACTATTTGCACGTCCGCTACTCGTGCTGCGTGCTGAATTGATTGCACTACCCGCCATAGAGTTTCCATCGGTAAGCCTTCTTCCAAAATGAAACTTAGACTTAGGTAAAGGGGACGCGCACCCGCCATTGCCAAATCGTTGACAGTACCATTCACTGCTAACGAACCAATATCACCACCAGGGAAGAATAATGGTTGAACAACATAAGAATCAGTCGTAAAAGCTATTTTGCCACTTGTGAGATGAAGAGTAGCTGCATCATGTTGGGAGTTATTGAAACTGCCAAAAGTAGACAGAAACATTTGTGAAATCAACTGATGCATTAATTTGCCACCACCACCATGTGCTAGCAAAACGGTAGGATATTGTTGAATCGGTAGGGGACAGGTGACGGTAAAATCCTCAAAGGTTGTCATAACTGTTTATTTCGACTGCTCACTCAGAATAATCTGCGTATTTGCTAATCTGCTCATTGTTCTCTCTTGTGCGCTTTAGCAATCAAACTTTCAGCCATCTCAATTGCGATTACAATCAATTCTTGTTCTTGCTGTCCTTTGCCTCCCTCATCACTTATCGCTGGATAAATATGAGGATTGGCAAGCATTCTGTGCTAATAATTGTACGGCAATTTGTTTGACTTGACCTGCTTGTGATTCCATCTTTCTCCTTTCCTCCCAAATCCGCAATTTTAAATATTAATTAAAAATTCAGTACCTACGCTATCCAAACAAAACTCATACTTTTATCGCTGATTGATGCCGATAGCGATAATATGCAGCACAAGCACCTTCAGATGACACCATTGGCGCACCCAGGGGATGTTCTGGGGTACAACTTCTGCCAAAGGCAGAACATTCGTAGGGTTTCTTCACACCTTGTAAAATGAGTCCACTGATACATTCGGCAGATTCTTGCACAGTGAAACTATCAAGGTAAAAACGCTTTTGGGCATCAAATTGAGCGTATTTCTCACGTAATCCCAACCCACTTTGTGGAATCTCACCGATTCCTCGCCAGTTTCGCGGCACAATTTCAAACACTTCTTGAATGAGTTGCTGTGCTACTTCATTTCCACTACGGCGCACTGAACGTATGTACTGATTTTCTACTAACGCTTGTCCCTCCTCGAACTGTTTGATACACAAATACACACCTTGGAGAATATCTAACGGCTCAAAACCTGTAACCACAATCGGAACATGATATTTTTTGGCAATGGGTTCGTATTCGCTATACCCCATGACAGTGCAAACGTGTCCCGCCGCTAAAAAGCCTTGCACTTGATTGTCAGGTGAAGCAAGAATCGCGTCCATTGCTGGTGGAACGAGTACATGAGACACCAGTAGAGAAAAGTTATGAATTCCTTGCTGATGCGCCTGGTACACTGCCATCGCTGTCGCAGGTGCAGTCGTTTCAAACCCCACCGCGAAGAAGACAACTTGTTTTTCTGGGTTAGCTTGAGCAATTTTAAGAACATCCAGTGGCGAATAAATGATTCGGATATCACCGCCGCTTGCTTTGATGGCGAGTAAGTCTGTTTGGCTACCGGGTACTCGTAGCATATCGCCAAAGGAACAAAAGATAACGTTTGGCTTTGAAGACAAAGCAATTGCTTTATCAAGCAATTCCACAGGTGTCACGCAAACCGGACAACCAGGACCATGAATTAACGTAATCTCTTTAGGGAGAAGTTCATCTATGCCAAATTTGACAATAGAATGCGTCTGTCCCCCACAAATTTCCATAATTGTCCATGGTTTGGTGGTAATGGCAGAAATTGCTTGCGCATACTTTTTATATGTATTCTAATAAAATTGAAATTTCCAGATGCAAGATATAAGCGCCCCACGAGGGGTTAAAAACCCGTGAATATTTAGGAGAAAAAGAAAAATGGGTGACACAAAAATTCTTAAATTCTCAGGCTATGATTGGCTAGTGCGACCTGATGAAACAGATATGCCTGGTCCAGACAAACCTAATAATTGGAGAAGTAATAATGTCTGGGTTGACGAAGATGGTTTACTACACCTCAAGATTACTCAAGAAAATGGAAAGTGGTACTGTGCCGAACTTCACACAATAAAAAATTTGGGATTTGGAAAGTACCAATTTCACGTAATTGGTCGTATAGACCTGTTTGACCCAAATATCGTATTGGGGTTATTCAATTTTGAAGAAGGTGTTACTGAAAATGGAAAAAATGAAATAGATATTGAAATAGCAAGATGGACCAATCCTGGGGGTACAAATGGTCAATTTAAAGTTTGGCCTAGTGATCCTAGTGTTCCTCAACTACCGGACTGTAAAGAACTACCGGACTGTCTACCGGACTGTGAAGATACATATAAATTCAGTTTTTCTTTAAATGGAACCTACACAACACATCGATTTGTTTGGACTAGCGAAAAGGTAGATTTTCAAAGTCTTCACGATCATACGAACAATGATGAATTTGAAATAGAGGCTTGGTCCTATCAACGCGATGTTAGTTCTAAAAGGATTCCCCAGCAGCCTCTGAGAGTGCATATCAACCTTTGGTTGTATGATAGTAAGCCACCAACTGACAAAAAAGAAGTAGAGGTTATCATCAAGAGTTTTCAGTTTACACCAGCTTCCTAGTTTGTCATGCAGCGTATTACAGCAATTTTCAGGTAGTTATATCAAGTTCGGTTAAATACTTATCATCACCCTAAGAACCCCACCCCGGTAAAGCTGCGCTTCACCTCCCCTTCACCACACGTGGTAGAGGGATTAAGGGAGCCAGTGCGTTGCGGAGCCAGCACTGAAGACGGAGAAGCCAGTGCAGGTGACTGGCGTTGGGGTTCCCCCCGTTGTAGCAACTGGCGTGGTGGGGTGCAGCTAACGTGGAAATCATAACTAATTAGCCGGACATCATATTAGACCACAGTCGTAGGGGCGCTCTTGCTTGCGCCCTTACATACGGTGTGGTTCATTTATATGAAAACTGCTGTAATACACCTACACTTTTATAATCGGGTAAAGGACAGGCTATTAAACGCATAAAGAAGCTATTTGTCCCAGACATACTTTTGACAGATTAACGCTGCTGATTTGGCAACCTGAGTTTGAGGTTCGACAAGGACAGAATGCCCTCGTAACGTCTTGCACCCCAACTGAAGCAAAGTTTGCCAAGTACCACCTTGCCACAAGCGCATTTTGCTATCCCAAGCACCACTAGCGATAGTATGTCCATCTGGACTGATAGCAACTGACCAAACACCCCCGTCATGCCCCATTAAAGGGGTACCAATGGGATTGCCATTAATGTCCCACAGTCTCACCGTCTTGTCTTCACCGCTACTAGCAATGTACTGCCCGTCCGGGCTAAAGGCAACTGAAAATATTTGACTCTCATGCCCTTTGAAGGGTTGATCAATTTGTTTGCCGTTCATGTCCCATAAGCGCAATGTTTTATCCGAACTGCCGCTGACAATATAGTTTTTATCTGGGCTAATGGCAATTGAAGTAACTTTATCCTCATGCCCTTTAAATGGCTCCCTAATTGGCTCTCCTTTGAGGTTCCACAGTCTAATTGTCTTATCATCACTGCCACTGATAATGTACTTGCCATCTAAGCTGAAGGTAACTGAGTTAACCCCACCCTCGTGTTTGAGTAAGAACTTAACAATAAGATTGCCTTTGATATCCCACAATCGCAATGTCTTATCTTCTCCACCACTGACAATATACTTGCTATCTGGACTGAAAGCGATCGCTTGGACAGGATCGAGATGACCCTTCAAGGGTTTACTAACAGGATTACCCTTAATATCCCATAACCGTATCGTGCCGTCTTGACTGCTACTAGCAATATACTGTCCATCTGGGCTGAATACTGCTTTGAGAACACCACTTTCATGTCCGGGGAAGGTCTTAATAAGGTTGCCTTGAATGTCCCACAACCGTACTTTCCCATCCAAACAGGCACTGACGATATATCGCTCATCTGGACTAAAGGCAACTGACTTCACTTCCCAATCATGCCCAATAGGTTTACCAATAGAGCTTTTCTCTGTATCCCACAATCTAATTGTGCCGTCCTCACTACCACTGATAATAGTTTTTCCATCCCGGCTAATGGTAACCGAAGTTACAGCTGCCTCATGTCCTTGAAACGCTTGACCAATTGGGTTACCCTTAAGGTCCCATCTTCGTACTGTCTTGTCAGAACCACCACTGATAATAGTTTTTTTATCCGTAAAGGTAACTGACTTAACTGCCCCCTCATGTCCTCTAAAAGGTTGACTAATTAGCTTACCGTTTATGTCCCATAACCTGACTGTTTGGTCATCGCTGCCACTAACAATGTACTTTCCGTCTGGACTAAAGGCGACTGAGAAGACTTTACTACCTACTTTAAAAGGTTCACGAACGGGGTTGCCCTTGAGATCCCACAACGTGATTGTGCTGTCAGCGCCACTAACTATGTACTGCCCATCAGGGCTAAAGGCAACTGAATAAATATTTTTTTCTTGCGCTTTAAAGGGTTTATTAATGAGGTTGCCTTTCATGTTCCATAACCTCAGTGTGCCATCCCAAGGGCCACTAAGAATATACTTTCCGTCTGGACTGAAAGCGACTGAATGAACAGTTCTTTGATGTCCCTGAAAAGGGTTACCAATGGGCTTGCCGTTTTTTATGTCCCACAACCTCAATGTCTTGTCCTCACTGCCAGTAACAATATATTTTCCATCTGGAGAGAAAGCAAGGGCAGGAACGCGCTTGGTATGTCCTTTTAAGTGAGCAATCAGGTTACCTTTGAAATCCCACAACTGAACTGTCTTATTAAGATTGCTGTTGGCAATATACTTTCCATCTGGGCTAATGCGGACCGAGAGGACATCACCCCCATGACTTCTCAAAATATTGCGTTCTATAGTACCTTTTTGGGCTATTTGTACAGCCGATAGTAAACTAGACTGAACTTCCCTTGGAGGAACCCGAGAAAACAATGACTGGCTTGAACCAATAGCATCAATCGCTTGAACCAATCCCTCTATTGGATTAGTCTGTAACAAACTCTCTGCCGATGTTGCTTTTGAGATTGCAGTCTGCTCTACTGATTTCTGCCATTGCCATGCAACAACTCCAGCTAACATCAAAGCTAGCACTAAGCTGCCAGTTAGCGATGAAATAGTCAGTTGTCGCTTGCGCCTTTGTTTTTTGCTTTGTTGCTTACGCAGTTCCACACTCAGCCCAATGAAACTCCTCTCAAGCGAACTCAATTCTATAAAACGTTTGGCTTGCCAGTCTTCTGCGTCCACCAGTGGCTTTCCTCGCAACAGGGCACCTTCATCAAAGCCACTACTCTCCCAAGTACGCATCGCCACCCGCAACTGTTCTTGCCAAGTACGAAAACAACGGTCTGCATCCATCCATTGTCGCAGTTCACCCCAGTTGCGAATCAAGGCTTCATGGACAACCTCTACTGTTTCTTGATCCGCAGCATTACGACTCGTAACCACTAATCGCGCATCTGCTAAGTGTTTTATTAATCCCCAGCTTGCTTGACTCAATTCGGCTTTCGTTGCTAGTCGTCGCGTATCCTCGGTTCCCTCCCCTGGACGCACCAATTGGATAAAAATCCGCCGTACCTGTTCCTGCTCAGTCGCGCTCAACTTGCAATAATTTTCATCTGCATGACGAGCCAATGCACCTTGTACCTTACCAATTTCCTCATAAGCAGCATGAGTTAACTGTTTACCCTTTCGCCGTTTCCACAATTGTGTTAAAGCAAATTCTAGCAGAGGTAAATTACCAGGCTCATCTTTCACATCATCTAAGATACGCTTTACCAATGCAGTTTCAAAACCTACCCCTAACTTTTCAGCAGGCTTTTCAATTACTTGTGAAAGTTCTTCATGATTCATCGACCTAATTTTGACATCAGCATTTCGCAACAAATCTCCAAATTGAGGAATTGAGAGGGCATCCCCCAAAAAATCCGCCCGCATTGTTGCAACTAGCACATTATTATATTGAGTTATCGAAGGTGAAGATTGAAAACTGGCTAATAAAGTGTCTAAAAAACTACGGCGAATTTTCTGTTCTGTGCATAGAGTGTAAAGTTCTTCAAACTGGTCTGCAATCAACAATAAGCGATGATTTGGATGCAGGCGCTGGATATGGGAAAGTATATCATGAAGAGTGATTACACTGTCCCCAAGGGCTTGTGCCAACTTGCGAGCTTGAATTATTTGTGTAGTAGAATCACCAGATGTGTAGAGTGGTACTAACGCCTCAGCTAAAGCATGAAAAGGGTCAGAACCCGGACGGAAGTGAGTAAATAACCAGTCACCTTCTTTTTGTAGCTTTGGTACTAATCCCGCCAATACCACTGAAGATTTTCCACTTCCCGATCCCCCCAATACGGGTATAAAATTACGTTTTTGAGTGGCAGCAAAAAGTTCTTGTACAAATACCTCACGTCCAAAGAAAACATCCGCGTCATTGGGACCAAAGTGAAACAAACCGCGATAGGGACAGGGAAGATTGTCATCAGGAGCACTAGTAGATTCAATAGGTACTGGTACTATCTGGGTATCTTCACGGTAATAGTAGTTGTATATTATTGATATACTACCTTCGACTGTACCAAATGCATTACCGCCGTTCATCTTTCCAATAGATTGGTTATTGTTACCTTTCAAATGCTGTTGAATATCAGTTGAAGGCGGCTGTAATGGTTGAGGTGTTGATTTAGTTGACATAAGTTATAGCTCCAGGCATTACATATTTACATTGCCGTGTACTTTACCAATAGCCTTAGCATTACCCTCCATTTTTCCAATCACTTGGTTGCCAGTTCCACTGATATCTTGGTGGATATTATCACCACCCACTGTGGTCGATTGTTCTTGGAAAATCTGAGCAATTTCTGCTGCTAGAGATGAATCACGCTCCAGGATTTTCTTGAGTTGTTGCCGCAAAGCAGCTTGGGAATCCTCATCCAGAGGATTTTTCACTAGATCCATCGCTGCTTCTTGAGTAGCTTCCTTAGCTTCTACCTTTGGTTGCAATTTACCCCAGATAACAGTAGCCTTTCGCCAAACATCCTCACCTAGTTTCTGGGATGCACCTTCTCCTGTCTTATTGCTCACATTCAGTAGAAATGGCAGACAGGGTGCTAAAAATTCAACCAGTAACGCTATATCCATTGGTTTATGTGGTTTATCTATATTTACTCTTGTTTTAATAACTGGAATCTCCGATTGGGAAAGGCTTTCTAGTTTAATCGCCACTAAACCTTCCTTAAATGCTCTTTGAAACACGTCTCCCGATTCTGAAGTTTTATAACCCAATCCATCATAAAAACCTTGAGCAAACTCAATTGCAGATTTATCCTGAATCTGCTGGTTCATGCCAATGGCATAATTAATATATTCACTAATTGCTTCAGCAGATTTGACAGAGTGACAAGCATTTAACAGCACGCAGTTGACATAATCCGCGTGTAACTCAAAAAGTGATGCCAGTCCGCATGGTGAAACAGCTTTGTTCTGTCCCCCATCGTCTTCTAACAGCAAACTACCATCCTCCAAACCATGTCCGCAAAAATGGACGATTTGGGGCTGTTCTTCTGCAATAGCACGGCGAATATCAGTCGGGCGGACAGCAGTCCTAAGCGTAATCTTGAATAAATCTCGCTTTGCAGCGCGGCGGATAGCTTCTTCAATTAAACGAATTTCCTTATCCAAGCGTAAACTATGGGGAATTGCAGTCAGGATCAAGATTGTTTTGACACACACGCTGTTACTCATAAATTTAGAGAAAGGGTTAGTACTTACGTAAAAAACATAGTAGTTGGGCTAAGGCTAGAGTTGCTGACATGAAATGCCCAAGTATTTCAGAAGATTGCTCTGACTAGCTTTTAGCCGTTATCTACTGAAGCACAGAAAAGTTTACACTGTTCCTGTTTTCAGCAGAGTGGGAACTTTATGATCATGCTCAAAGCAGATATCTGCCATTTGCAGACGCTCAAGCGAACCTTGAAAGGGTGAAGTTCCATATCCAAAAACTAACTCGGAACATTGAAGTGGCACTTAGCATAAGGTGGTAGCTTCCCTAGCATTAGGCCTAGTTAGATGCACATACTAGTTATTCAAGAGAAATATCATGTATTCCAGAATATTTATCGCAAAAAGGGGCATTTTCGTGGAACGCACGCTTTGTGCGGGTTATTTTCGACGGCTTACGAGCGCAAGCTTGTCGAAAATAACCCGCAGCCATGAAAGTAATTAAAATAAAGGCCCTTAAAAATATTTGGTAAATACCAATAAAAACGTAGATTTATTCACGTTCTATTTAAGAATAGATATCAAACGTGAGTAACTGGTGAGAATTTTGTAAAATTGTATGAACAGAAATTGAAGAAGGCAGAAGTACGAAGGCAGAGGGCAGAAGGTTCCGTAAGATGGGGGATTGGGACCCCTGCTAAACGTAGCGACTGAACTTTGTTCAGTCGGGGTCTTAAACCCTTGTTCCCGGAGGTCACGGGCAGAGGGCAGGAACCAGAATTCCCTTCAGCATAGCTGCCTCCTGCCCTCTGCCTTTCCCGATAAAATTAATACTGAGAGCATCCTAGGGCAAACGCATTAAAATTTTGCAAGGTGATAGTTGACAGTAAAATGCATATATGAATCTGACTTTTCACGGGCAGTTCTCAATATGTCAGTCATATTTAGACAGTTGAATATGCATTAATGAAATTCAATCATCCATTACTGTTTAGGACTACCAAAAATTCAACGATTTGGTAGTCATGGCAGAAATGGCTTGTGCATACTTTTGTGCTGCTTGAGCGTCTCGGTATTCGTCAATAAATTTTATTTTTTCATGATTTTCATCCAAAATAATGAGAGACTTCGTAAATGCTGTTCCATTCCGATTTGAAGGTTTGAATAGCACGCATATACTGGGCGCGTTCAAATGCACTTGGGTTAGGGCAATGCTGCTGGCTCATACTACCCTGCATTAGCTTGATAGATTCATACTCGTGTTCTTTCATCCATTCTCGTAGTTGCTGTTCAATCACTTCGATATATTTGATACCATGCTGTAACAGTACGGAACAAAGCATAGTAAGATCTGCACCTGCCATCAGCATTTTTACGACATCCTTTCCAGTATGAATGCCGCTCGTTGCAGCCAAATTCGCATTGATGCGCCCGTAGAGAATCGCAATCCACCTCAGCGGTAATCGCATCGCTTGTGGTGTACTCAATAGCACATTTGGTTCGACTTTCAATGTTTTGAGGTTGATATCTGGTTGATAAAAGCGGTTGAATAAGACCAAAGCGTCTGCTCCTGCTGTATCCAAACGCTTCGCCATATTCCCCATACTTGTGAAGTAAGGACTAACCTTGATGGCAACTGGAATTGTCACTACAGCTTTGACTGCTTTGAGAATGTCAATATAAGTTTGCTCAATTTGTTGAGCAGTCAAATCTATGTCTGTTGGAACATAGTAAATATTCAATTCAAGAGCTTCTGCTCCTGCTTGCTGAATCTGCTTTGCATAGCTCGTCCACCCAGAGATGAACCATTAAGACTGGCAATAATGGGAATACTCACCTTTTCCTTAGATTTACGGATATGATTGAGATATTCTTCTGGTCCCACCCGAAAAGCAGATGGTTCTGGGAAATAGGTAAGAGCTTCTGGGTAACTTTCGGTACCCTGGGTCAGGTGATGGTGTAGTTCGTAACGCTCTAACCGCAACTGCTCTTCAAAAAGCGAATCCATCACTACTGCACCTGCGCCTGCATCTTCCATCTGCTTGATATTATCGATGTCTATGGAAAGAGGAGATGCGGAAGGAACAAGCGGTGATTTCAGCTTTAATCCCATGTATGTTGTTGTTATGTCCATAATCAAATTCAAATTTTTATTGTTTAGAATCTTGTGGAAGTTGAGAAGCTGGCAGAGAAAGCGAAAAAATTACACCATCAGCGCCATCCAAATTAATGTAACGACTAACACCCAGAACCACATTCCTCCTATTCCAGGACTTGGTTCTGATTCTGACTTCGATATATCTTTAGAAAAGCCACAGTTTAAGCAAACCCATTCCTTTTCATCTTTGTCTACAAAGTCGTGCTTGCCACATTTAGGACACTCCGCAATTTCGTAATGTTTTTCAGACATAATTAACTCCTTGAACAAGAGAAGAAAGTTCGAGAAATTAAGGTATTTTCGATACTGAAATCAATTTCTCAAATGCTTAGGTTTGATGGCTCGTGGATAGCACAACATTTTCTACTGTGGATATGTCACTATGACGACCATTGGGTATATCTAATTGCCGTGCAGCTAAGTATTGGTAAAGCTTCCAGCGAGTGTTCACATCTTGTTGTGCCTGTTGCAGTAACTGTTTTGCCTGCTCTGGATGGCTCTTCGTCAACATCTTGAAGCGGTTTTCCAGGTACATATATTCTTCGACTGGAAGTTTAGGAATACGGGAGTCTAGTTGCAGTGGGTTTTCTCCTTGCTTGATGCGCTCAGGATGAAACCGATAAAGCAACCAGCGTCCAGAATCAACTGCAGCTTTTTGATTCTGCATTGCAGTACTCATATTAATGCCGTGGGCAATGCAATGGCTGTAGGCAATAATCAACGAAGGACCTGAATAAGCTTCAGCTTCTAAGAACGCTTTGAGGGTGTGTTCGTCTTTTGCACCCATCGCCACACTAGCAACATAAACATTACCGTAGGTCATAGCGATTAAACCTAAGTCTTTTTTCGCGGCGCTTTTACCAGAAGCTGCAAATTTAGCGATCGCACCACGCGGTGTAGATTTTGACATCTGTCCGCCTGTGTTGGAATACACTTCTGTATCTAAAACCAGGATGTTGACATTACGCCCACTTGCCAAAACATGGTCTAGTCCGCCAAAACCAATGTCATACGCCCAACCATCACCGCCGATAATCCAGACGCTCTTTTTCACCAGCAAATCGGCAAGGGATTTGAGATTTTGGAGTTTGGATCTTATATTATCGTTTTGTCTTGACGTTGCAGATAACGTCTCTACATTAGCTAGTAGCTCATCTAGCCGTTGTTTGAGCGCTGTAACTCGTTCACGCTGTTCGTAGATATCAGCTTCATCTTCTTGTTCTGCACTCAAGAGACTAGTCACTAATGTTTCGCCTATTTGCGGTGCAAGTTGTTTGAGGAGTTCACAAGCAAATTCTCGTTGTTTGTCGATGGAAAGACGGAAACCTAAACCAAATTCTGCATTGTCTTCAAATAGAGAATTTGACCAAGCAGGACCACGACCTTGAGCATTTTTCGTCCACGGGGTTGTTGGTAAATTACCGCCATAAATTGAGGAACAACCTGTGGCATTGGCAACAAGAGCGCGATCGCCAAACAATTGACTCACCAACTTAATGTAAGGAGTTTCCCCACAACCTGCACAAGCACCAGAAAACTCAAACAGCGGTTCCTGCATCTGCTGTTGGTTAATGTGTGTGAGCTTCAATTGCCGTCGGTCAGGATTCGGGAGACTTAAGAAGAAATCCCAGTTTGAGTGTTCTTGTTCCCGCAACGGTGCTTGCGGCTGCATATTAATTGCCTTCAGACGTGGTTGTGCCTTATTCTTGGCAGGACAAACATCGACACATATACCGCAGCCTGTACAATCTTCCGCTGCTACCTGAATTGTGAACTTCAACCCGTGCCAATCGTGCTCCCTAGCATTGGTACTTTTAAATGTTGCAGGTGCATTTTCTAGATGCTGTGGCTCGTAAACCTTACTGCGGATGACGCTATGGGGACAAACCATGACGCACTTGCCACATTGTACGCAAACATCCGAATCCCAAACCGGAATTTCCTGGGCAATATTGCGCTTCTCGTATTTGGCTGTCCCTGTCGGATAAGTCCCATCTGGTGGTAACGCACTTACAGGAACTTCATTACCGCATCCAGCAATCATCTTACCTAAGACTTCACGGACAAACTCCGGCGCAGTATCAGGTACTGGTGGATGTAATTCAATTGAACTATCAATGCGATTGGGAACTGAAACCTCATACAAATGCTCTAGCGTTTGGTCAACCGCTCGTAAATTCATTTCAACAATTTCATCGCCTTTCTTGCCATAGGTTTTTTCAATCGAGCGTTTTATTTGGGCTATTGCTTCATCTTTGGGTAAAACACCAGACAGAGCAAAAAAGCAAACTTGCATCACCGTGTTTATACGCCCACCCATGCCATTCTCATGAGCAACTTTATAGGCATTGATGACGTAAAACTTCAAGTGCTTGTTAACGATTTGCTCTTGCACTGTCCGAGGTAAATGCTGCCAAACTTCTTCTTTTGAGTATGGACTGTTGAGTAAGAATGTTCCTCCTGGAACAATATGCTTGAGCATATCGAAGCGTTCCAAGAATCCCCATTGATGACAGGCGACAAAATTGGCTTCGTTAATTAAATAGCTGGAACGGATAAGTTGAGAACCAAACCGTAAATGAGAGGTTGTGACAGAACCCGATTTTTTCGAGTCGTAAACAAAATAGCCTTGAGCGTAGTTATTAGTTTCTTCGCCAATAATTTTGATGGAATTTTTATTTGCCCCCACTGTACCATCGGAACCTAGACCGTAGAAGATAGCACGGACAACATTGTCTGATTCGATGCAAAATTCCGGGTCATAGTCTAGGCTGGTGTGGGTAATGTCCTCATGAATACCCACTGTAAAATGATTTTTTGGTTCATCTGCCCCTAGATTATCAAAGATAGCCTTAACCATTGCTGGTGTGAATTCTTTGGAAGATAACCCATAGCGACCACCGATGATTTTAGGAGGGAGGGAATTGGCTTTGTCTCGTCCTTCCCATGCTTCATATAAGGCGGTGACAACATCCAAATACAAGGGTTCGCCAGCGCTACCAAGTTCTTTGGTGCGATCTAGAACTGCGATCGCTTTCACAGTCTTAGGTAAACTCTCAACAAATTTTCTAGCATCAAAAGGACGATACAGCCGCACTTTTACCACGCCCACCTTATGACCATGAGTGTTAAGATAGTCTACTGTTTCATGCACCGCCTCACAACCTGAACCCATCAAAACCATGACGTGTTCAGCATCTTTAGCACCGTGATAGTCAAACAAGTGATAGTGTCTGTTTGTGAGTTCAGCAAACCTATCCATCACTTTTTGGACAATCTCTGGACAAGCAGCGTAGTAGGGATTTACTGTTTCCCGTGCTTGGAAATAAATATCTGGATTTTGTGCTGTTCCACGCAATACTGGATGATCAGGGGATAGTGCCCGTGCTCGATGTTCCAGAATCACATTTTCATCAATCAATGTTTGCAAGTCTTGCGGCGTTAATAACTCAACTTTGGAAATTTCATGGGAAGTGCGGAACCCATCAAAAAAGTGTAGAAAGGGAATTCTCGACTCTAGCGTTGCGGCGTGAGCAATCAGGGCAAAGTCGTGTGCTTCCTGTACAGAAGTGGAGCAAAGGAGCGCGAAACCTGTGGCACGAGTTGCCATCACATCACTATGATCACCGAAAATGGAGAGCGCTTGCGCTGCTAGAGAACGGGATGCAACATGAAAGACTGTTGGAGTCAGTTCCCCAGCAATCTTGTACATATTCGGTATCATCAACAACAAGCCTTGGGATGCTGTGAATGTAGTTGTGAGCGCCCCTGTTTGCAATGCACCGTGGATAGTACCAGCCACTCCGCCTTCATCCTGCATTTCAATAATTGTAGGAGCAGTACCCCAAAGATTAGGCTTTCCTTCTGCTGCCCAAGAATCTGCCCATTCGCCCATTGGTGTAGAGGGGGTGATGGGATAAATGGCAATGACTTCGTTAAGTTGATAAGCTATTTTTGCAACTGCCTCATTGCCGTCGATGGTGGCAAAACCTTTTTGTTGCATGACTGTCACCTGTGAATAATCACCAAGCATTTCTACACAACTGAACAAATCTTTGGTAGTTAGGGTTTGAGAAATTATCAATGGTTCTCAATTCCTAATCCCAAATAACTATGCGATTGCCCTTTCGGCAGTGCGCTACGCGCGATCGCTTTACCTTGAACTTAGACGATAATCTTGAAGAACTTGTGAGGAGGGAGGTTAATAATCAAAGTCCAATCAGGAGTCATGTTAATTGAAGCCGCGATCGCATATTCTGCCATTAGGCATGGTTGTTCCTTGCAAATTTGCTTCTTGTAGACTTTCTGCATGCAAGTTAGCTCCAGTTAAGTCAGCTTCACTCAAATCGGCTGCTTTTAAGCTTGCTCCACTCAAATTTGCTTCTGCTAAATTAGCTTTTCTCAGGTTAGCTTGTGCTAGGTTAGTCCCGACTAAGTTTGCTCCACTTAGGTTTGTCTGCTGTAAGTCAGCCTCTATCAAACTGGCGCGGCAAAAGTTAGCTCCCTCCAATTTGGCATTTCTCAAGGTGGCACTCAAAACGGTTTCAGCCAAGTTTGCTCCACTCAGGGATGCTTGATTCAAGTTCGCCCTACTCAGGTTAGCACCATTGAGATTGGCTCCATTCATATTTGCTTTCACGCAGCAAGCATTTTCTAACTTTGCTCCAACCAAGTTAGCCCCGATCAAATCAGTTCCATTCAGGTTAACTCCAATAAGGTTTGCCCCACTGAGATTGGCTCCAATTAGGTTTGCTCCACTCAAGTCTGCTGCTTCCAAGTCAGCCCCACTCAAGTTTGCCCCAATTAAATTGCTACCGTTCAAAGCTATTCCCTTAAGAACAGCTCGGTGGAAGTCTGCCCCATTCAAATCAAAGCCCTGGAAATTCCGTTTTCCAGTTGCATACTGTTTCAGTAGCTCATCTGCATTGATATTCATCTGTGTTGCACCCCCTAACTGCTAGCTATTTTCAATTGTGGATACTGCCATCAGGCATGATCGCTCCTTGCAAATTTGCCCCTCGCAGGTTAGTCTGGCTCAGATCAGCACGACTAAGATTGGCTCTTTGTAAGTCTGCGCCGTAAAGATTAGCTCCCTGTAAGTTAACGCCTTGGAGATTAGAATCCATAAGGTTTGCTCCTGCTAAGATTGCACCCCGCAAGTTAGCACTGGATAAATTTGCTTTGTGCAAAATCGCACCTGTTAGTACAGCTTCGCTGAGGTTAGCTTCATTTAAGTTAGCTTTGCTCAAATCCGCTCCACTGAGGTTAGCAATAATTAGGGTGGCTCGTTTCAGATTCGCCTCACCTAAATTCGCCATCACCAAGAACGCCCCACTGAGGTTCGCTCCACTTAGCACTGCTTGCAACAAGTTTGTCCGAATTAAATTTACTCCACTTAATTTTGCCTGAGTTAAGTTAATTCCTAATAAATCGGCTCTGCTGAAGTCGCGTTCGCCAGCAGCGTAACGTTGCAATAGTTCATCCCCATTCATAACATTCCTACCTAATTATTTTGCTGAGGATAAGGTGAAAGACAATACTTCAAATGAAACTACCTGCCTTAAAGTTGGATTTGTTTTAGTGTCCTCACAGGTTCCTCATTTTATTTTTCTACAACTGTAAGTGTAGTTGAAGTGTTATGAATACTCTCTCTACTTCAATTGTCGCCTGACTAGCTCACCTAGACGCAGAATGTTTAGAATCATTTACCCGAGTGAATTTAGTCGTAGGAAAAGCTCATAATTTATTCCATAAGCTCTACAAAAGGCAATAAGGTTTTTCCAAAAAAGTTATAGATTATACTCACATAAACTAACAATGGTTGCAACTAAAGACCAAAACTCAACAAAGTCAGTATCCCTACAGCCAGCTACGATACCAAAAGCAAGGGTAGGTAAAAAGCTTACTCCCTGGGTGATTGGTATAGCTATTATTACTACCATAGGTGTGGGTGCGACTTATGTTATTTCCCAAACGCAAAAACAAAACCCGACTCTAACTCCTACTGAGAATATTGTTCCAGCAACTAAAGTGACAGCCTTGGGAAGACTAGAGCCACAGGGAGAAGTCATTAAGTTATCTGTTGCTAATGCCCAAGATAGTCGGGTCAATAAATTACTAGTAGAAGAAGGCGATCGCGTTCAAGCCGGGCAAGTGATTGCAATTCTGCAAGGACTCGATAAAAAGCAGGCGGAACTAGCCGAGGCAAAACAAAATCTCGCTGTGGAGCAAGCGAAACTAACTCAAATTAAAGCAGGGGAGGCAAAACAGGCAGAAATTGCCGCGCAAGAAGCCACTATTGCCCGATTAGAAGCCCAGTTACGCACAGAAACTGCCGAGAGAAAAGCAGCAGTAGCTCGTGCCGAAGCTGAGTTGTGGAATGCACAAATCAACTATCAGCGCTATCAAACTTTGCAACAAGAAGGAGCCTCAAGCCTTTCGGCTTTAGACGACAGGCGAGAGGCTTATCAAACAGCTCAATCTCGGCTAAATGAAGCGAACGCGCAACTAGCAAACACCACATCCACCTTAGAAAAGCAGATCCAAACACAAAAGGCGATGTTGCAAAAACTTACTGGAGTTTAGACTAGTTCGCGGTGCGAAACTGCAAACCTTTACGGCGATTGAT
>NZ_CAWUDP010000143.1:0-19998 GCF_963920835.1 Scytonema sp. PCC 10023 | reverse complement strand
ACCCAAGAAGTGATTCCTGGAATCCCCCGCCTTTAGGCGTGGGGAGGATGTCAATTTTCTATTTTAACCAAACAGCGGAAGAGATATTCCCGCGATTGCCTCCCTTCTGCCCCTTGGGCAATCGCCTCCCTTCTGGCACCTGTGCGATCGCATGATTGCGGGCACTCTGTGCCAATGCCCTTTGGGCACGCTACGCGAACGCACATCCTCATATCCGCGTTGATTTGGAGACTTACGCTTGGAGATAGCAGGCTCAGTTTTTTCCGTTTTAGCAACTTTCGATCATTGGGTATCACGTAAGGTATGAGCGTGCAGACATACAGCGAAACTCGACGGAACAAGGGGTAGCGTTACCGTCAGTATGTCAGATTTTTCTCGTTTTACCAGTTTTCGGTTATTTGTTCGTAAAATCTCTTAGCGATCGGGTGTTAGCTAGCAGACATCGGAAGCGCTAAATGTAGTACGGCGCAAATGTATATACTGACTGTTTCCAGAAAAGTGACACTTTTTCGGCAGCCATCTCGGCTCAATCCCACAATAAATAAAAGCAGCAGCATTGGGACTTACGGTTCTTCCAGATTGCTTAGTTTTTATCGCTTGACAATGTTAAGAAATATTTCGCCAACAGTGTCTACGTTATATCTGCCCCTATTTCCCGACATATTACTGGTGATCTGGTGATCTCAATGGGGGCTTTCCATTAGTTCCACAAGGTAAGAAGATTGAGTAAAAAGGATATTTTCAAAATCGGCGAACCTACCGAAATTAAGTGTTTGGTGGCTGATTCCACCCTCTCTCTATTCTCTCTAAATCCTTCACAGCTCCCAATTCCTGAAAGTTTTGATGGGCGCTGTTGTAATGCTGTTGAGCAAGTTCTGTGTTTCCGCGTTGCCGCTCAAGCTGTGCTAAAGAGTAGTTAGTCTCAGCAATATGCCAAGTTAACCCTAGTTCTTGCATCTTTACCAAAGCGTCTTTTAAGTGCTTATCTGCTGTTTCCAAATTGCCTCTATCGAGTTCAATTCTTCCTAGAGAACCAATTGAAGTTGCTATGCCAGTGCGCTCACCTAATTTTGTCCTCAATGTTAGAGATCGCTCATATTGCTTTTTTGCCGCATCCCAGTTGCTGCGTTTGCGCTCTAGATATCCTAATGAAGCGTATAGACTTGCTATCCGAGACTGCTCGCCTAATTCGGTGTAAATTTCTAAAGCTTGTCCATAAAATCTCTCAGCTTCATTTAAGTTTCCTCTTTGACACTGAATATCTCCTAATGAACTCAAGGAAATTGCTTCACCAGGACGATTGTCTAATTTTTCTCTTAACTGCAAGGCTTGTAGATACAGTTCCTCTGCTTTATCCAAATTTCCTCGATTGCTCTCGATATGTCCTAGTGAACTCCAAATAATTGTGATGTTAAGGGGATTATAGAATTTTTCCCATAATTGCAAAGATTTTTGATACCATACCTCCGCTGCATCCAAATTTCTCATTTCCAATTCAACATTTCCTAACATATATAGAGATAAAGCTAAATCTTGTTGAATACCGCGTTTTTGTTCCCTATTCACAATTTCATAAAAAGAATTTTTGGCTATATCTAAATCCCCAAGTTGAAAATATGCATATCCAATTTCTAACTGAACAATAGAGTATTGGAATTTATCAATATAAGGAATAATTTCCTCGCACCTTTCTTTTAATAACTTCCAGTATCCCCATCTTCTGAAATATTTGAACAGTACATTCCTCAATAATTTTAATGAATCGTCATATTTTTTTAACTGAAATGCAAAATATTGAGCTTCTAAAACTGGTTGTAAATCTTCTGGCGTTTGGGGACTATTGTCATTATTCCCAAATATATGAAAATCATAACTAGAGATGTAAAAATGATAAGCAATTTTAAAGAGATTAGACATTTGGTCTTTATACTCTGAACGCAAAAACTCCACGACTACCTGATGTAAGTCATAAAATAACTTACATTTTTGTTCATCATAGTGACACTGTACTAAACTGCTATCAACTAATTGCTTTAAACTCGCTTCAGTTTCACTAATTTCTATCTCTGTAAAATTAGCAGTTTCTTCTAAATCTGTTGCTATCATCAAAGGAGAGAAAGGCGAGAAAGATGGGAAACATATATCCCATTGATCTGTATGTAACCGTAAGAAAGTTAATCCTTGGATATCTATACTCACACGCAACACACACATCCGACGAAGTAAATCTTGTGTAGCGTCATTTTGCCTTGCCAGTTGTTCTCTAAGAATGGGTTCAACCTTTTTCGTCACCAATTCTGGATGCTTGCGGAGATATCCAGGCTTACCCTTACCAATGCTCGCCAGTTGAGTTAGCAAAAATACATGACCGCCAACGTGCTCAGACACCCACTGCAAATCTGCCAAATTATCTTTCAGTTGGCGCTGTTGCAGAATCTCCATTGCCGCTTCAGTTGTCACTCCTGTCAGCGTCTCGATATGCACCAACTCTGAATCTGGTTCCACACCTTGATAGCGTCTATCTGCCAGATCTGCTGGCACTTCACGACTAGTTAATATGGTTTGAGATTTATGCTGTTGATATACTAGGGCATTTAGTAATTTACCCCAATCTGATGAAATAGTCCGTCCTACTTGCGGATGGGTGGCTGGATGTAAAATAGTTTCCAGGTTATCGAGCACCACAAGACAGCGTGTTTGCGTCAACCCCTCAATAATTTTCGCTATCTTGTTATCAGCTTTGTTCAAAACTTCCGTTGTCTCAATACTCAACCCATCTTTTAACAGAAACTCAGCCACATCATCAAAACTTATCCCCTCTTGTGCCTTGAAATAAATTACGCGCTCATAAGGACAGTCTGCCAAATTTCTACCCTTTCCAACGGAGGTCGGGAAAGCTCTTCCATCTAAATTAATACCCAGTACCTCTAACAGTTTCACAGCTAAACTGGTTTTACCAATGCCCCCTTGCCCAATGAGTGCTAATACTTTGAGGGGTTTTAGAAACCAGTTTTCTTCAAGAAACTCGGTTTTTTTCAACAGTAGCTTAGCTAGTAATTCCTTCAGCAGTTCATCTCGCCCCTTCCACACTGGCACAGATGGAATTGACTGATTCATCACGATGCGTGTTTTAGGTGTGGGGTTGGTAGCATTTAAGATTGCCTGCTCAATATCTTCACTCGGCTTCTGGCTTGTCAATCCGCCAGCACCACTACAAACATATTTGACAATTTGAATCACGATATTATCATTACCGTTGACACCTTGCATCCCACCACCCAAGGTTGAGTCATTAGCCTGCTGGTTAATACCTGGTTTAGGAGATTGATTTGAGTCAGAATTCGTCGGCTGGCTCATTGTAAACTTTTGCTACAGTTTAAAAATATTTATCAACACTAAACAAAGTCAGGAGATATCGCATACAGGTTGGGGATTTTTTGTCAAGTTAATAATTTATTGATTGTTCTTGAAAGTTTATTTAGCCAAATCGTTCCTGAAATTTGACCAAAGCTAGATTTTTTTGCTTGTCCAACCAATGCACACATTTAACAGGTAGGCTATCGATAAAACGGCTGAAAGTTTAGCTAATTCCAAAAGAAGCCAGCGAGCAGGGTGAGCACTGCCCACCCTAAAATCATTTAAGACACTCGCACAACGAATGCATATGATTGTGGATTTATAATTCGATGAGCACGCACCACGATTTCAACTTTCCCTGCAGGTACATCGGTCAAGACAACCTGCTCAACATTATTCCGGCGATCGAACTCAGCCGAGGATGGCGGCAGATTTCCGTGTCTCTCCTGTCCGTCCGCAGTTCGCACAATCAAATCCAAATCATTCTGAAGTGCTTCTCCAGGGAAATCGGTCCACACCAATGTTACCTTCACAAGGGAGTCTGATTCGCTGACTTCTACTTCCGTTTTTTCCTCTTCCCCAGTATCCAATGCTGTAGCTTCATCCTTGAAAATCACCCGCTCGTTATCGCCTCTTGGTCCTACTGTAGCGGCTAAATCAACTCGACCAAATCCTTCTGAGAAGTTGGGAATTTCTCCCGTTTCCGAGGGAACGTATTGACCGACAATATCCTTAGCTCCGTTGATCAGCATTGCCTTAACCAAAGCTGCAGTTGGTTGGTGCTTCTGTTGGGTTTGGAAATACTCTCTCACCACCGCAGCGCAACCAGCTACCAGTGGTGTAGCCATGCTAGTACCAGCCAGAAAGGCATAAAGGGGGTCTGTGGATGTGCCAAAGAATGAATCGAGCTGCGCATCTCTTGAGCGAGTCGAGAGTATGGCAGTTCCAGGAGCAACAACATCTGGCTTAATGCGCTCATTTCGAGTTGGTCCTCGGCTGCTGAAAGCCGCCATGCCTTCTGCGTTGTTGGACCACCCATCAGAGGCTATTGGCTCGACTCTATAGCGACCCAAAGTGCTGTAGGGTTTGGATTGCTCTGGTCTGTTATTCTCCGTGGCTCCAACAGTGATACAATTCTTTGCCGTTCCGGGTGCGCCGATAGATCCATTATCGATCACCCCGTTGCCATTTATGTCAACGCCATCGTTGCCTGCAGCAAAGCAGATCACCATGTCTCGATGCTCCCAGACAAATTGGTCTACTTGTTGAGAATCTACAGTATATCGCCCAAATGTCGGAGCTCCCCAGGAATTCGTATGAACGCGAGCGCCATCATTTTCATACGGGACTTTGAATAAGTTGTTCAGGTCGTCAGGAAGCCCTCCCAAGCCTCCTTGGCGATCAAGAACGGACTGAAACACAAGCTTAGCTTTAGGAGCAGATCCCCGAATGGGACCTCCCATTGTCTCAGATTTGCCATCGCCAAGAACGGAACCTGCAACGTGGGTACCGTGTCCATTAGGATCATTTGCGGTTGACCGTCCCAATGGGTAAAGCTTGACGACTCTGTCTGTGAAGGCAGGATGAACGTCTGTGGTTGAACCTTTGTCGAAGCCAGTGTCGGCTACTGCTACAACTTGATTTTCTCCTTGGAGATTGACCGTGGTGTGTGTCTTTTCGGCATTGATAATTCCGAGAGCCACATTGTTGAAAAGCTGGCGTGGAACAAACTCTTCAATGTGTCGCACCTCATCTATTTTTGCCAAGTCCTCAAGATAGCGAGGTTGAACCGTGAGTTTTACGGCGTTATTACTGAATTGCAAATCTTCAGGGTTCAGTCTAGCAGCAGCAGCAACGCGATCGCGAAGATTGTCGTCAATTGAGACATTATGATGAAACACCACTTCCACCCGTTTTGGCTGCTGCAATATTGGTGGTTCTACATCGCTCAGAGCAAGTAGATTATTCGTGTTTTTATTGACTTCTGCAGTACGCAGCTGAGGTGGAATTTTGAAGCCCTCTAAATAGATGTTCGCCCACTCGACAAACGGCAAGTTGCGGATAGCATCCAGATTAGCAGGTTCATAACGAGCGATGAAGGTATTTTCTGGTACGAACTCCAGGATTTCGACGCCTAACGTTGCGAGCTGATTTTTCTGGTCTCGGTTCAGCGGTTGAGTCGTTTGGATGAGAATATAGTTTGAGTTGGAACTGTCGGGACTAATAAGACCAGCAACGCCCATCGCGTTTTTCTGGGCATCTGGGTCGATTGATACACCGTTGATGGTAATCTTAGCCATTGTTTTTCTCCTTAGTTTTATCTACTATCATCGATTTCAGCATTTCGGACTTACGCTTTGACAAAAGTATAATTTTGTACAAATAACCTACTTGATTTGCTGAAGTTCAGTTAAGCCTTTTGATCAGAGCTTTCTGTATTGTTAATTGGTGTCAGCAAAATCAACTTATGCAGTAGAAACGGAAAAGAATGCCAGCAAATCCGTCACAGAGTCAAAACCTTTTAACACATAACTTATTTTATTTGTCAAGTCTCTAAACCCTAAATATTAGCCCTTTCAAGGTGGGTAAAAATTTTGGTCAAGGAATTCCTCTTTAACCTCTTTACTCTGTGTTCTGGAGTGCCTATGTGGTTAAATTAATAACTTAATAAACCGCCGAGACACAGAGACCACAGAGAGGAAAAAAGAGATTTTACGAGTCACCTTGAAAGGGCTGCCCCTAAATATAAGAACTCAAATCAAGTTTCTGAATCGCTTTTATGACAAGCGATTTTGGGAAATTGTGATTACCGAGAAGACAAATAATTCTGTAAATCTTTTGTACGTTGAGTTGTTAGGCGTTCTAGGCATCCATTACGAAAGATTTCATAACCTGTGCCACCACGGTTGCCATAGACTTCAAAATCACAGTTGCGATCGCGAAACTTAATCCATGTTTGCTGTGCTGCAGTCAGTATTTCCTTCTGCTCACCATTTAAGCTAGATATAACTTTTTGATACACCTCATTAAGTTGTCTATCTGCTGCTTGATACGACTGCTGAGAACAGTACTTCATTTCTGGTGTGGTGAGTGCTTTCTTGCAATCAATTTTTTGAGCAACAATCTCTTGTGCTATCGCTAGTGCGGGAATACCTGATATTGATAAGGGTGCAATAGTTGTCATGAGCAAGGTACTTATCAACCTTTTATGCATGAATTTGATTGACATAAATAGAAGTTATTTTTGCAACTTTAAACTCACTATATTTCGGAAATTACGGAAATAACAAAAATAACTTGCTCAAGGGCGCTTGCCATTTGACTTAGAAACATGAGGCATATATTGTGGGTGCTGCATCGTACCACAACAGCAACGGCGATCGGCATATAGACCAAACTGGGATAGATCCACAGGACCAGCTATGGCGTTTGCTCCCAATACTTGGCGAAATTCAAAGTGTTTCCGTATAAACTGAACACAGTCTTTGTTTCCGTCTGCCTCAGCTATTTCGATCATCGCGTTGGCAACATCTGCAAAAGTGGCATTAGTATCCGGTGCCTGAGTTATAGCACGCAGTGTCAGTCCAGCCATGTATTTGCCAACTTCATACAAAACTTCAGCGGAATCTCGGACATGAGGATCGCGGCGTGAGGTAAACAAATCTGCCAGAATATCGAATATTCCCCCAGTAAATACTTGGGAAAGTTGATGCACCTCGCTAGAAACTTCGCTCAGTTTCAGGTTATTGTCTGCATTGCGCAACCCATCGGGAAGTTGAAAAGCGTCTCCAAATTCCTCGGCAAGCTCAGCGAGTATGCTTTTTTGATGTAAATCTGCCTTTGTCTGCGCCACAATATACTCTACCATATCCAGCTGGGACAGCAGCAGGAAGATTGAAGTCAGATCGCCGAACGACTCATGCAGCGCTCCTGTTTGTGCGGGTGCATCAAATGACAGCCAGTTTGGCTTCAATGAGTCCAGCACCGCGTGTCCGGTTTCATGGGCGACAACATCCAATGATCGGCAAGTATAAACTTTTGAGTTTGCCTGTGGGTTTCCAGGAGTGAAAAAGAAGAATTTTATGGCTTTTTCGTCACGGCTGTAGTAAGCATTCGCGGTCTCTCCAGCATGGGGATAAACTTGAATCGCTTCCTCATTGCCGTTTGTATTCCACTGCCAAGCAAGCTTTTTGTTCAAAACTCGCTGGTACATTGTCAGCACTTGGCGAACAATGGTATAAGTATGAACCGCGTCGAACGCTTCCTCGTTGGTGGGTTCAATCAGGAAATTGCGATTGGCATCTGGAGTCACAGGCTGAACACCCTGGATCGTAATTTGCGAATCGCTGGGACCTTCATTTACTTGAGTGTGAACGTAAACAGTTCTTGGCAGATTGAGTTCCTTCACAGAAGGGTCTTGCTTCCAAATCCGCATCTGTGAGCCAAATAAAGGCGGGTTCACATTTGCAGGCAATTCCACCATTTTTTCTGCTAAGGCTTTCACCCGTCCCTTTTGGGCGACCGCCTTGTGGAATTCTTCTAGAGGGTTCAATGGACTTGATTTAACTGATTTATTTGCCATAATTCTTTTCGTTTATCCCTTTACATAGTTTTTTTGGTTGCAAATTACCACACCTGATGGTTTAGGGTCTGATAATTGAACTCATCTGCGTCTTCCCTAAGTAACTACTTCTTCAAAGTTCTCGATTCCAAAAACAGAGTCATCTAAATTTCCATCGTTTGAAGTTCCTCACCCGCGCTCCGGGGCGATGGGCAAACGCTCGCGTGCGTGTCCTCTGGACTCAGCCCCGCAGTCATGCGATCGCCACAATCGGTGTATTTGTCCTGCATATCTTTGAGATCTTGAGCTAAACCTAAGAAAATTTCACAAATATATTAGGTTTTGGATATAGGTTTTGGCACTGTTAATAGTTTATATTTACCGAGTAAGTGGCGTTAGATATGGGAGGAATCGCTGCACAGTTCTAACAATTAACCCTCTAGTATCATAATTAACAGACGTAGCCATCACTTACTGCATATAAAAAGTCATCATTTCTGCTAAATTGCAAGCGTTTGAGTCTAAACTGAAAAGTCCGTGTTCCGGAATACCTCTAGCTTTAACATCAGCTAATCATGTCTAAAGTTCTTGTCTCCGATCCAATTGACCAGGCTGGGATTGATATTCTCTCCCAAGTCGCCACTGTAGATGTCAAAACAAATCTAAAACCAGCCGAACTCATAGAAATCATTGGTGAGTACGACGCGCTCATGATTCGTTCTGGTACCCGTGTTACCAAAGAAATTATTGAAGCTGGGACGCAGTTAAAAATCATCGGTCGTGCTGGTGTCGGTGTGGATAATGTCGATGTGCCCGCCGCCACGCGCAAAGGAATTGTGGTCGTCAACTCTCCAGAGGGGAACACGATCGCCGCCGCCGAACACGCGCTAGCTATGATGCTGTCTATGTCTCGCCACATCCCTGATGCCAACGCTTCGGTGAAACGCGGTGAGTGGGATCGCAAAAGTTTTGTCGGAGCCGAAGTATACAAAAAAACTCTGGGTATTGTAGGCTTAGGTAAAATTGGCTCCCATGTTGCTGCTGTTGCCAAAGCAATGGGGATGAAACTGTTAGCTTTCGACCCCTTCATCTCGACTGAAAGAGCAGAACAAATTGGTTGTCAATTAGTAGATTTGGATTTATTGATACAGCAAGCAGACTACATCACGCTGCATATTCCCAAAACTCCAGAAACCACCCACTTAATTAACACCGAGAGATTGGCAAAAATGAAACCCACCGCCCGCATTATTAACTGCGCTCGCGGTGGGATCATTGACGAAGAAGCTTTAGCAGTCGCTCTTAAAGAAGGGAAAATTGGCGGTGCGGCATTGGATGTGTATGAGACAGAACCCTTGGGCGAGTCCTCATTAAGATCACTGGGGAAAGAAGCTGTTCTCACCCCACATTTGGGCGCTTCGACAACAGAAGCACAAGTTAATGTGGCAATTGATGTTGCTGAACAAATTCGCGATGTGTTGCTGGGACTTCCTGCGCGTTCAGCGGTGAATATTCCAGGACTGAGTCCCGATGTCATAGAAGAACTCAAACCCTATATGCAGCTAGCGGAAACCTTGGGTAACTTGGTGGGACAGTTGGCTGGTGGACGAGTGGAATTGCTCAATATCCGGCTGCAAGGCGAACTGGCTACAAACAGGAGCCAGCCTTTGGTAGTAGCATCTCTCAAAGGTCTACTTTACCAAGCCCTGCGGGAACGGGTGAATTACGTTAACGCCAGCATTGAAGCAAAAGAGCGCGGAATTCGCGTTATTGAAACGCGGGATGCTGCGGTTAAAGACTACGCAGGTTCCCTGCATTTAGAAGCTACAGGTTCTTTGGGAACTCATGCTGTTACGGGCGCTTTGTTAGGCGGGGGGGAAATCCGCCTCACCAACTTAGACGATTTCCCGATTAACGTTCCCCCTAGCCCACATATGCTATTCACCCTGCACCGTGATATGCCAGGGATTATTGGCAAACTCGGTTCCCTACTTGGTAGTTTTAATGTCAATATTGCCAGTATGCAGGTAGGTCGCAAAATTGTTCGTGGTGATGCGGTGATGGTTCTCAGCCTTGATGATCCCTTACCTGATGGGATTTTGTCTGAGATTACCAAAGTGCCTGGAATTCGTGATGCATATACGGTAACACTATAGGAGTCAGCACTCAGGAGTCAGAAGTCAGAAGAAATAAATAACTCCCGTGTCTTCTGGCTCCTGAATTCTGAATTGTGAATTCTGATTTATGGCAAACACTTGGTGGGAATTACAAATTCTATGTGAACCAGAGCTAGAAGATTCCATCTTTTGGCGGCTGGGAAATGTTGGTTGTCGCGGAACAGCTAGTGAAAGAAAAGGAAATAACTTGTTGATACGGAGTTATTTGCCCGAATTCCAAATGCAGCTTTCTTCTTTAGATGAACTCTCACAGTGGCTGCGTCAAGATGCTCTTTCTATGGGGCTTTCTATACCAACTCTACAGCGGGAGTTGATTGATGAGCAAGATTGGGCAACGAGCTGGAAACAATATTGGCAACCCCAGGAGATAGGCGATCGCTTCCTGATTAACCCCGCATGGCTAGCAGTACCAGAAAATTCTGACCGCGTAGTTCTTCGTATGGATCCTGGTGTAGCATTTGGCACGGGTGATCATGCCACAACACAGCTGTGCTTAGAATCATTGGAAATGCAGCTGACTGACCCTCCTAACTTGGAAGAGGGTGTGGTCATTGCGGATATTGGTTGTGGTTCTGGTATCCTTTCGATAGGGGCGCTGCTGTTGGGAGCAAAGAAAGTCTATGCAGTAGATGTTGACCCTTTGGCGGTAAAATCAACCGCAGAAAACCTCGCACTCAACCTTATAAGTCCAGAAAGGTTAGTGGTGGCTGAGGGAAGTGTAGACGTTTTGACAAAACTGATTGAGCAACCAGTCGATGGTATCGTCTGCAATATTTTGGCAGATGTGATTATAAAGTTGGTTCCACAAATGAGTGCGATCGCCGGAGGCGGGGCTTTGCCCATCGCCAAACCCAACTCTTGGGGTATTTTTAGTGGCATTTTAGTTGAGCAATCCAAAGCCGTCTGCGACAGCCTAGAAAAACATGGGTGGGTTGTTGCAACCGTGTTGCAGCGCAAAGAATGGTGTTGTATTAATGCGCGGCGTTCTTAAGCAGTCTTAAAAAAGGACGGCAAAACCAGTATCCAATTGAGTGCAATATAGCAGGATTGTAGGGGCACGGCTTGCCGTGCCCATAAGAGGGTGTTTATAAATAAAAAATAAAGAAGTATGTAAATGACGCCTGGGTTGGTTCATTAAAGGGTATTTTGCTACTATGAATTTAACTTCTATACCATAAACTATTCCTATGGAAATCAAGAAATCAAATACCATCAGGGAGTATAAATATTTTAATAATGAGCTTCTTGACAATATCGACAATAGTTTCAGTAGTGATTTCAATTATTTTTCTCCTGTATGGAATGAAGTTTTAAAAACTATTGATATTCATAATTTATTGGATGTTGGTTGTGGTACAGGAAATTTTTCTTGTAATTTAAAGTCTAAAATTTCTGGTAAGTTAATTGGTGTTGATGGCAGCAGTTATGCCCTGGAAAAAGCAAAAGAAAAAGGATTTGATGAGGTTTACAAAGTAGAGGACTTGTGTACGCAGCCGATTCCTTTAGAAACCGAGAGTGTAGATTTTGCATTATGTAAAGATGTTTTTGAGCATCTTTTAGACCCTCTTTATTTATTATCAGAAATTCAACGAGTTTTAGTACCTGGGGGCTATCTTTTAACACTTGTCCCTAATCATTTTCCCATTGCTGGTCGTCTGAAATTTCTGCTGACTAACAACTTAGACACTTTCAATTATTTTCCCAACTCAAAAGCTTGGAATCTTCCTCACATAAGATTTTATAATTATGAAAATTTTGTAGATTTTTTAGGACAAGCTAACTTTAGGGTTGTAGAAAATTATAGTGGATTTTTTCCAAAGCTTCCTATCTTCCATAGAGCATTGCGTCTTCTAGCAAAATCTTTAGTAAGAAAGTTGGCAACTAGTAATCCTACCCAGTTTGCTGAAGGCTTAACGGTACTTGTTCAAAAAGAGTGAGTCACAGAACCATCCGCAGGGAAATCATGAGGTATCATCCGCCACGAGCAACCTGCACTTCTAATGTAGAAAATCGCATTGACAACAGAAGCGCATATCTACTTCACGGCGTTTCCCGCGTTTGCGTTCCCCTGGAATCATCGACTTGATTAACTGCCATTCAACATCGGAGACATCTGTCGGATATGGCTTTCGGCTCATGGCATCCGCTCATCAATACTCACACTGTTTTCTTCAACATATGTAACTTTGAGTTCGCTTACATACTTCTTTATTTTTTATTTATAAACCCCTCTAAGAGTGGTGTACGCAACACCAGAACTGCTATAAATGCGCTTTTTTATACTTCTTTCATCAAAGTTCGGTAATCATTATTTATCAGGTGATAAAAACCGGATTATCACTCACTTTATTGTTCAATAACATAAGAATCAAAGCAAGTTAAACGCTGAATTCATTAAACAAAATCCTATTGATTGGAGACACAACAATGGCATTAGTTCGTTGGAACCCTTGGCAAGAAATGAACTCCTTACAACGTCAAATGAACAGTTTATTTGATGATATGCTCGTACCCACAACAGTTGTTGAAAGAAACTTTACAAGAGTTCCTGCTGCTGAATTGCAAGAAACAGCAGATGCTCTCCATCTCAAGCTAGAACTTCCAGGAATAGAAGCTAAAGACTTGGATGTGCAAGTCACACAAAACGCTATTTCTATTAAAGGTGAGCGTAAGTCAGAAACCAAGACTGAAGAAAAGGGTGTAACCCGCAGTGAATTCCACTACGGTAAATTCCAGCGCGTGATTCCTTTACCCACTCGTATTCAAAATACCAATGTCACAGCAGAATACAAAGATGGTATTTTGAATTTGACACTTCCTAAAGCTGAAGAAGAGAAGAACAAAGTCGTCAAAGTTAACTTGGATCAAGCTGCAGCCTAATTGATTTTGAACAGTTATTAACTCCCTTTACCTTTAAGGCGATTTAACTTAAATGCACAGTTGGTTAGCCTAAAGGTAACGCTCAGTCTCTTTTATGAGACTGGGCTTTTTTATTGACCAAAAAGCAATGCTGTAGTCTTACCATGTGGTTTGTACTTTATGCAAATGACAAGCACTGTAAGCTTGGATGTTGGAGTGTAAACTTTGGCATTGCGATAATGCTTCTCAAAACCTTTAAAAATGATGTCTGCTAATGTAATCCGGTAACTCAGTATATACGCTAAGCTAGCCAATGTAGCATAAAATCTTTGTGGACTTATGGAATTTCAGGACTGGTTTTCTAGTCTTCCTCCTGCGTTGAGACCAGCTTACTTACTTGAAGAACCTAACCAAGCAATTCTACTTTACAAAGGAGAACTGGAAGTTGAGCAGCAGAATATAGTCACCAAAGGAAGCGGTACTGTTTACCTGAAATGGTTCCCTTACCCCCAAGTTGAATTCCATATGTCCAGCGACAACTTAGGTAGAATCGATACTGGTGAAGCTGATCTCAAGTTGTCAGAGACTGAAGGTTGGCTTAAGGTTTATGTTTCGAGAGTGAACGAGAAGTTAAATCAAACCGAACATTCAATGCAAGTCTGGGGACTAACCAAAGAACCTATCATCATAGGATCAGGAAATGGCTTGGCATATATAAAGTTTCACCTAACCAACTTTCATAAACTATTTGGTTCTTGTACATCAGTATTTATCCAAGAAGATTCCAGCAAGACTACGATTGAAAGAGTTGTCTTTGAGGCTGGGGGGTGGAGGGTAACGATAGATCAGCTTGAGACAGTAAGTCAGATATTGAATTCCCTCACCTCACAAGGAGGCTATGCTATAACTCATGTAGGAAAACTTGAAAGAACTGATGAGACGGCTTTTGCAGTAGATGAAACGCGGGACTTTTTAGAAGCTTTTTCTTACTTCCTTTCATTTATCCGAGGCTTTCAAGTTTCTCCCACTCTCCTGGTAGGCTACAATGCAAGTGAACAGCGAGTTTGGGAAGAGTGGAAATTATCGAATTCAGATCCTTGGTGGTCAGTAGACTCATGGGCTTGGGGTTTAGACGGTAAGAACCTTGCAAATACTTTTCCAGGGTTCTTGAAATGGTGGCAAGATTGGAGTGAATCAGCCAAACTTGCTATTCATTGGTATTTAAAGAGCAATAGAAATGTAAGCGGGATAGAAGGCTCAATTATTTTGGCACAAGCTGCATTGGAACTTATTGCATGGGTTTTCTTGGTGGAGAAAGGTAGCATTAGTGAAGAGGACTTTAATAAAAAACCGTTTGACTCGACCTCAAGAAAAATAAATCGGCTTCTTGAGGAGTGTGCAATTTCTAAAGACATACCGTCTGAGTTCACTAACTTAGCTGACTTTGAGTGCAAGCTAAAGAACAGTAATAATGGACCGTATGCATTTGTTGAAATCCGAAATAGTATTACCCATTCAGCCCCCAACAATCGCAAAACATTTGTCAATACTTCCAGTGCAGCAAGAGTTGAAGCTTGGATGCTTGGGCTATGGTATTTAGAACTTATTCTCCTAAAAATGTTCAACTATAAAGGGTCTTACTTCAAACGTAGACCAGGACATTGCTGGTATGGTGATGTAGAACCTGTCCCTTGGGTTTGAAAATTTCATAAAGAGGAGAAAGTAGCTTTACTTGGACAAAGTGCTACTAACAACTAGAAACCTTATCCCCAGCTAATTGTAATATGTCTGAAACACAGACATAGTAGGTGTTTTCAGCAAAGTAGCACTTTTTTCTAGCTATCTCGGCTCAATCTCTAATGAAACCGCAGCGCATCACCTGATTGAATATCAAACCAGTGGATATTCTGGGGTGGCAAAGCTAATGTAATTTCCTCATGATTCCATTTTTGGTCTGGGGGTAACAAAGCACGGACGGTCAACGGTTCTGTTTCAGAACTTGCAACACGCACACTTACTAAATTGTGCATACCCAAGTTTTCTACCAGATACACTTGACCTTGAATCGTCTGTGTATCATCTGGTTGTGGAATGCGGACGTGTTCTGGACGGATACCTAATATAATTTCTGGTGGTACTGTTGGTAAATCCGGCAAAAGTATTTTTGCATCACCAAGCATTGCATAACGTCCTTTGCAAGGGAGCGTCAGCAAATTCATTTGCGGACTCCCAACAAATCCAGCGACAAACAAATTAGCTGGTTGGTTGTAGATGCGTTCTGGCGGGTCGAGTTGCTGGACGAGACCATCGTTGAGTACAGCCACTTTTGTGGAAAGTGTCATCGCTTCTGTTTGGTCGTGAGTTACGTAAACCACAGGGGCTTTTTGGGTGGCAAATATTTGCTTGATATCTGCACGGACTCGTTCGCGCAGAAGTGCATCTAGGTTACTGAGTGGTTCATCCAACAAATACACTTGCGCGCGACGCACCAACGCCCGACCGACGGCTACCCTTTGTCTTTGTCCCCCCGATAATTGACCGGGTTTGCGTTGCAATAATTCTTCTAATCCTAGAAGTTTTGAAACTTCTGTGACTCGCTGTTGAATTTCGGCGCGAGGAGTTTGTTTCAGTTTCAATCCAGAGGCTAGGTTTTCGTACACGCTCATGTGAGGATAAAGTGCATAGCTTTGAAACACCATTGCCATATTGCGATCGCCTGGTCGCTTAAACGTAATATCCTCGCTTCCAAGAAATATTCGACCGCGAGTCGGTTCCTCCAATCCTGCAATCATTCGCAGTGTTGTAGATTTACCACAGCCACTTGGACCAAGTAAAGTCAGAAATTCATCTTCATCTACAGTTAAACTAACGTCTTTAACTGGAATAACTTTGGGAGTATATGTTTTATTTAAGTTTTTTAATTCAAGTGTCGCCATGATTTTTATTGCAGTTTGTAATTGGGTAAGGTACACGAAAGAAATAATGAATTACAGATGAACACAGATGAATACAGATAAATCTGTACTTCATTAGACTTCTTGCAAAAGTCATTTTCTTAGTGTACTTCTTTGCGTCTTTGCGACTTTGCGCGAGACATAATAACATTTATGCAAGAGGTCTATTCAATTGAGTTGCGCTATATCTGTTGATTATCCCTTAACAGCACCAGCAGTAAGACCTTGAATAATCTTGCGCTGGAAGAACAAAACGAGTAAAACTAACGGCAAAGTTCCAACAACAGTCGCTGCAGCAATAGGACCATAGGGAATTTCAAAGGCTGATGCACCGCCTAATTGTGCCGCAGCAACGGGAATAGTTTTCATGTCTTCACGAGTGATAAATGTCAGAGCAAAGATAAACTCATTCCAGGCAAAAATAAATGTGAGAATTCCAGTCGTCACCAAAGCAGGAATTGTCATGGGTATTAATATTTGTAATAGCATTTGCAAAGTATTGTACCCATCTACCCTTGCTGAATCTTCCAAATCTTTTGGTAATTGCTGGAAAAAGCTGCGTAACACTAAAATTGTCAAAGGTAAATTGATAGCAGTGTAAGGAATAATCAGTGCTAAATAGTTGTTGCCCAAATGTAATTTTTGGATAATTTCTAAGAGTCCCACGAACAGCAAAATTCCAGGAAACAAAGTCACAATGAGGATAGCTGCAAGGATGGCTCTTCCACCCCAAGGACGCAACCGTGCTAAAGCATAAGCAGCAGGCGCACCCAACAGTAAAGATAAACCTGTGGAAACAATCGAGACGAAAGCACTATTTAAAATGTAGCGCCAAAACGGACGACGAGTAAATAATTCAATGTAGTGATTGAGGGTAATCCGAGTGGGAAAATAAACAGTGGGAATTTTGGCAATATCCTGATTCAACTTAAATGAGGTCAGTAATTGCCACATTACTGGTGCGAGACAGAAAACGACGACTAAGGCGATCGCTATCCAAAGCAAAATCTTTTTCCCAGGATTCTTTCCTTTTGTTTGTGGTTTAGGATTTGTGGTTAATCTTTCCTCAGTGACAGCCATAGCAATTTTAGATTTGGTTTATATTTGAAAATTTGCAGTTAGTAAGAAGTATTGATTCGAGATTTGTTGAGTAAAAAACTGGCAATAGCAACCGCTGCAATCAATAAAAGAAAAGTTACCACTACTAGTGCAGCTCCATACCCAAAATCTAAGTAGCGCATAACGGTAGAATAGATATACAGTGATACGACTTCTGTTGCACCACCTGGACCACCTCCAGTCATGACAGCCATCAAATCAAAAACTCCAAAAGCTTGAGCAAACCGAAACAGCATAGCAATCAGAATTTGTGGCATCAAAAGGGGTAGAGTTATTTGGTAGAAGCTTTGCCAGGGTGTCGCACCATCAATAGCGTGGGCTTCGTACAAATCTGATGAAATCGACTGCAACCCAGCGAGTAACAAGATGCTAATAAATGGAGTTGTTTTCCACACATCTGCAACTATCACAGCTATCATTGCCAATGTTGGTTCTCCCAACCAGTTAATTCCAGTTTGAATCAAACCCAGCCGCAGCAGAATGTCATTGACAACCCCAAACTGGTCGTTAAAAATCCATGCCCAGGCAAGACCTATGAGCGCAGTAGGCAAAGCCCAAGGTAAAATGGCGATTGTACGCACTGCACCCCTGCCAAAAAATGGCTTGTTCAACACTAGGGCAATACTTAGTCCCAGCAGTAACTCTAGAATCACCGTTGTTGCTGTAAATACTGATGTTGTCCAAAAACTTTGCCAAAAACGACCATCTCCCGCCATTCGTGCGTAATTTTCCAAACCAGAAAAGACGGGTTGCAGCTTCGTTCCCAAATTTTGAGTAAAGAAACTTAACCAAAAAGCACGGGCTATTGGATAGCCGAAGACAAACAACAACAACAGCAAGGCGGGTAGCAAGAAAATCCACGCTGTTCGTTGTTCTCGACTTCGTATTGTTTGCATGTTAGTCATTAGTCATTGGTCATTGGTCATTAGTCATTTGTAGAGACGCGCCATGGCGCGTCTCTACATTAGCTCCTAGCCCTCAGTAGTCGCCTCGTTTCATCAGCAGCAGCTTGCATCGCCCTTTCAGGAGTTATGCGATTTGTCAGTGCAGCACTGAGGTAACGTTGCAAAATATCTGATGCTTGAGGATATTGGGCAATAGGCGGACGTAAAACTGCTTTATCGACTATCTTAAGTAACTGGGGGTAGTAAGGATATTTGCTGACAATTTGTGGATCTGTAAATAATGAGCGTCGGCTTGGTACAAAACCTGCATTTAAAATAAATTGGCGCTGTGCTTCTTCACTGGTAAAATATTGAATTGCTGTCCAAGCTTCTTTAAGATGTTTAGAGGATTTGGAAATTCCTAAACCCCAACCTCCCAAACACGCTCCTCCACTGTTACCAGGAGTACCAACCATTGCTTGAATGGCGATTTTACCTTTGATGGGAGAATCTTGAGCATTAGCTAAGGGCCAAACATAAGGCCAACTCCGTAAAAATGCTGTTTGACCGCTTTGAAATATACGTCTTGTATCTTCCTCAAGATATGTTGTGACACCAGGTGGAGAAATTCCTTGTTGAATAGTGTCTTTCAAAAAAGCGATCGCCTTTAATGTCTCTGGTTTATCTAACCCAACTTCCAAGGTGTTGGGATTCACCCAAAATCCACCAAAGCCTTGCAAGACTTCCACAAACATCGCAGCGAGTCCCTCGTACTGGCGACCCTGCCAAACGTAACCCCAATTAATTTTTTCTTGCTTTTTTAAGGACTGAGAAATTTTCAGCAAATCTGCAAAGGTTTCTGGTGGTTGAAAACCTGCTTGCTTGAGTAAGTCTTCCCGGTAGTAGAGAACTCCAACATCACTCCGCATGGGAATTCTGTAGAGTTTACCTTCGTAACGTCCCCCTTCTACGTCTTTGGGCGAAAATGCTGCCAACTCTTCTTTTGTCAAGCGATCGCTCAAATCTAACAACCATCCAGCAGCAGCAAACTTGGGTGTCCAAATCACATCCATATTGATCAAGTCATAAGGAGAATCACCCAAGATAAATGCCGAAGTATACAGGTCTTCCAGCAAATTTGTTGCATTTGGACCTTCAATAATATTAATCCGAATGCCCGGATTTTTTGCTTCAAAATCTTTTATTATGCCTTGTCTCCAAGGTTGGGCATCAGGAGCAGTCATCAACATATTCAGGACTACTGGTTGCTGCGATAAAGCTTGCGCTATGGAAAATAAGATGATGCCCAGTAATACACCCAAAAATATTACTGTACGAAATTTTATTTTTTGTAATATTTTTCGCAGTTGTTTTATTTTTTTTAATTCAAACATTTTTACCTAAAAAAAATCTAGCCGAAAAGCATCTATTTTTAATATTGTTTTATAAAAACAGTTTATATCAATTCTCTGTAAAAAAAGCACTTAATACTTACTCTTTCAGTCTTGGCGTGTTTGGCGTCTTAACGGTTTGTTTAATAAATATTAAGTGCATCTTGATAGAGAATTAGTATTATAAAACAGTCATTTTATTTTCTAAAGTTATCTGCCTTTAGGTATATTTGCAACTCCCTTAAGGTATAACTATATAAAAATACTATAGATATTAAATAAGCAAAAACCAGAATTTTATATTGAGACTTGTTGCTGCGATCATGCAAAGCACCCCTTTAGGGCAATAATCGCAGGAGTCATCTGCATTTCAAACCTTTTCCAATTCAAGAATCACTTCCCAAAAAGGCTATGCCACTCACTAGGAAAAAACCGCAATCAAAAAATAATAGTCTCACTTTGCCAGAAGGTACCGAGTTAGTTGGCTTAGTCTTTGATGTCGTTCCTGTTGGCAATCCTACTTTATTCCCAGAATATGCGATGGCGCAAAGCGCCCGCTTTACAGCGATCGCACTTCACGCTTGGTTTTTAGAAATGCCCTACGAAACCGTCAAAACCTACGTTAAATTGGCGCGGAAAGCTTTAGCTTCTTCGCCGTAAGCCCCGCGCTATAACGGTACTCCGTGAGCGCGCCGG
>NZ_CAWUDP010000142.1:0-20033 GCF_963920835.1 Scytonema sp. PCC 10023 | reverse complement strand
GTTTACCGGTGCTGATATTCCACAATTTGATGGTATTGTCCTCACTTGCAGAAGCTAGTAGAGTTTTGCCATCCGGACTAAATGCCACGCTTTTGACTGCACCAGTATACCTGGTGAAGGTGTAAATTTGTTTAAGAGTGCTGATATTCCACAATTTGATGGAATTGTCCCCACTTCCAGAAGCTAAAGTTTTGCCATCCGGACTAAATGCCACGCTTTCGACTTCAGCAGTATGCCCGGTGAAGGTGTAAATTTGTTTAAGAGTGCTGATATTCCACAATTTGATGGTATTGTCAAGACTTGCAGAAGCTAAAGTTTTGCCATCCGGACTAAATGCCACGCTTTCGACTTCAGCAGTATGCCCGGTGAAGGTGTAAATTTGTTTAAGAGTGCTGATATTCCACAATTTGATGGTATTGTCAAGACTTGCAGAAGCTAGAATTTTGCCATTTGGACTAAATGCCACGCTAAAGACTTCACGAGTATGCCCGCTTAAGGTAGAAATTTGTTTAAGAGTGCTGATATTCCACAATTTGATGGTATTGTCATCACTTGTAAAAGCTAAAGTTTTGCCATCCGGACTAAATGCCACGCTTAAGACTTTAGCAGTATGCCCTTCTAGGCGATTTTTTTCGCGAATATCCCGTAAAATCGTCTGTAAACTAAATACAGGACTGTATGCAGGATAATCTGCTAAAGATTGTTTCTGTTCAATTAAACTTTTCAATTCCCGTCCAGTTTGCATTGCTGATCGCAAACCATCAATTTCCCTTCCACTGTTAAAGTCTCGTAATGCATTTGTCGCTTCTTGTTCCAGTCGCGTAGCTGTTAGAGCATTTTGACGAGAAAGTTCTGCTTGTCTTGCCCCAAATAACGACAGTAGCAACAGCACCAAGGAGATCACCAAAATAATACCACCAATACGAACCCGTCGATTAGCTTTCTTATTTGCCTTCTTTAAAGTATTATTAGCTTGCATTTGTGCCTCGGCGCTTTTTCTTTCCGCCTCAGCGCTTTTTCTTTCCGCTTCTAAGTTAACTTGATATTCCAGCGAATCTAGTTCTCTAGCTTTTCTTTCTTGTTCAAGTGCAATTTCAGCTTGCCGCTTTTCTATTTCAGCTTGCTGCTTTTCTAATGCATCACTTGCCCTCAAAAATTCATTATCCCTGTCACCCAAACTTTTACCCATCGCCCAAGCATTAGCATCAAGCAACGCTTGTCCTCGTAGTAAGCGCGACTCATCCTGACAATTTGAATCAAACCATGCTTGTAAAGATTGTGCATAAGGACGAAGTTTCGCTAATTCCTTTTCTACCCAATTCCAATTAAAAACTGATTCATATATCCGATTGTAAACTTGTAAAATATTGTTACTTTTAACAACTAACCCTGATAGTCGTAATTCTACCTGTTCTGTGCTTTCATCCACAATAACCTTTAATTGCCTATCACTCGCACCAGTCGTAGTTGAAAGTAATATGCGTTGGTAAAGTCCTAGCAGGCGACTTCTATATTTTTCATTCTTCTTACTGATTATTCGGTTGAGTATTGTGCGTAAAATTTCTGGTTCATCCTGAGATTCCCAGTTGGTAATAATTCGATTTTTTACAATCTCTTCTACCCATTGCGCTTCACCATTTTCTTGTGGTTCGCTACTTGATTGAACAAGTAAATTACAGACTTTTTGGGTTAAAAAGGGTTGTCCCCCAGTCCAATTTAATACTTCTTGCAATACAATTTCTGGTTGCTCTACTTTACCCGCTAAAGGGGGTATTAATGTAGGTTTTGCTTCTGCTAAAGTAAACCCGGTTAACTCAATTGCTTGACCAATATTAAATGGTGTTCTAGTTTTATCGGCAATTAAGTCTGAAGGAGTTGCAACCCCCAACAAACAAAATGTCAGGTGATTATATATAGGCTTATCTGCTCGTTGATTATAGCAAGCGCGAATCAAAGCAAAAAAATCATCGCTACCAAACTTTAAGCTGAGAATGCTATCAATCTCATCAATAAAAATAACTATCTTTTGATTATTATTCTCTGCTACTTGTACTAATAAAATAGTTTCGATAAACTTACTAAAGCGCTTGACAGGAGAGAGTAATTCAAGCTTTGACCACCAAGAATCTAAATCTATGTCTAAGTTGAATATATCTACAAGTGTATCAATAATATCTGCGTACCATTGCTCTGGGGTAGCATAATTAGTACCACCCATCGATAAGTCAATTGCCGCACAAGCAATATTATCATCATTTTGCAGACGACGCATTATTTGTACGCGCAAGCTTGACTTACCTGTTTTACGCGAGTTGAAGACATAACAAAACCTACCTGCTTTTAAAGCTTCATACAATTCGGTATCAGCTTTACGTTTTGTGTAAGTAGGAGAATTAATGTCTAAAGTGGCTGAATATACATATTCGTATGGTATCTGTGTGTCCATTCTCCCAGTTTTTTGTTAAGTACTTTACTTGTTAATTACACAAATTGTTTTGGGCATCATGTGTTAATTCTTGTCTCATGACGACTGAATTCTGCTATAATCCCAACCGCGAACTGAAGTACTGACGATACAAATTGCAACTAGGGGTAACGCAATTATCAACTAGCTTGACAAGTCCCATTCGGTGCAATTTAAATGCTAGCTGAGAGTCAATATCTACAGGTTCAACAGAACAGACGCACTTGAAAAATGCTGATGCTAATTCTGGAGACTTTCGCAAGTTATGTAAGTGTCTTCCCAAATGGTCTCTAAATACTCCTGACTCGGTAGCCGCTGATTTTAATAATTCTTCTACATCAAGATTTTGCTGTGCAGCACTATCAAGCGCTTTACGTACTAATGCTGGATTTCCACCTATAAGCATCATTAATTTATTCACATCCTCAGCATTCCAATTAAGTCGATACTGTTGTGCCAAAGAAAGTACTTGTTCAAGCTGAAAATCAGTTGGTTCCAATGTTAGTCCCACACCACCAAGAGGAGAAGAATTAATATCCATTGTCCGGTAAACTTCGGTAGAATGAACGATGACAAACCGGATTTTCTTCCAGATTTCACCAATATGGTCAGTTGACCTTGCTTGGTCGTACCAATACCGGATTAATTTACCAAAGTTATTAAATATTTCGGGTTTTTCAAAAATTAAATCTACATTGTCTAATCCGAATACCATCGGGATATTAATATTACTTAATAGATAATTTTGGAAATACCGCGTACAATTTTTATTAGAACCATACATTTTCTTCCAATATTCATCTATTTTATCTTCCAGATCTAAATCTTCACTGACAAGCAGGCAGATCCACTGTAAAAAGCTATCATAATCGCTAAAAATAGTACTATCAGCAAGCCGAAAATCAAGCTTAACAGTCTTATATCCCTGCGCGATCGCAAAACCCAAACCTTTTTCTAATAGCCAAGTTTTCCCCATTTGTTCGGGTGCTTTAATTCTAGTAAAAGACCCTGGTTTTTGTATTTCCTCATACAATATCTCTTCAAGAGATTTAGGCTTTTCTATTGATTTACGTTCAATGTAAAAGGGAGATTCAACAGGATTTTCGTTATCGTGTTCGATAATCTCTTCCCAATTCAACTCTAAAACCTCGCAGAAAGCTCTAAACGCTGCAGCCTTAATTACCTTAGTTCCGTATAAAAAACGCCGAAACGTAGTTAGTGATACTCCATTAGCAAAACATTTCATTTTCTTCCAATCTTTTTCGGAATCTAGTACAGTACTTGCTAAGTACAGCCACTCTTCGTCTTCAATCGCTAAGCCTTTCTGCTCTCTGGCATACCTAATCTTTTCCATTCCTTGAGTTGAAGCTTTCAGTGTCAGCACGCTGATTTCCTCTATCAATACTACTATTAAAGGTAAAAGCTATAGCATACCGAATGCAATATCATTTTTTGTTCACTTTGACCGAAAAAGAAAAGGATACAAGCCCCCAACGCGCGGTTATGGAGAATGTAAAAAATGTTTTCCGCTCTGGCACAGCGCGCTTGATACGGCGTCCTTGTTTCAAGCCCCGCTCCTTATGGTATGGGGTTCAAAATGTTTGAACGCGTGAATGCGTGAATGCGTGAATTTGAGCGAAGCGAGTGACACTCCCTACCCTACCTGACGGCTGAGGGTGGGGAGTACGTCAATGTCTTGTTAATAGCATTTGAGATGCGCTTACGCTGGTACCAGTCAGATTAGCTTTTCTAAAATCTGTATTTTTGAGGGTGGCGCTTGTAAAATTAGCATCAGTTAAATCTGCACTGCGAAAGCTTGTACCGCCAATACTTAAGAAAGCTACAGCGCTGTTGCGAATCAGGGCGTATTTTGGATCTCCCTTCAATGCACGCCAACTTATATATGCGCTAAATAATACTAAGGCTAAGGCTGCGGCTGTAGCTGTAGTTAAGGTAAAAAGTCTGGCTCCAGCTCCGGCTAAGACTAAGATGAAGACTCCAGCTACGACGAAGGCGTAGGCTAAGGCTACCGTGAAGGCTTCGGCTTCGATGGCTACAGCAAAGGCTAAGGCTACGGCTCCAGCTTCAGCTCCGATGGCTACGGCGAAGGCTTTGACGCTTATGGCTACGACTAAGGTTAAGGCTACGGCTAAAGCTACGGCTAAGGCTAAGCCTCCGCCTTCGTCTCTAGCTATGTATAAGGCTACGGCTCCGGCTGTGACTACGGCTCCGACTTTGGCTAAAGGTGTGATTCCGGCTGTGATTAAGGTTAAGGCTCCGGCTACGGCTCCGGCTAAGGCTACGGCTACGGCTTTGGCTAAGGCTTTGCCTTTGGCTAAGGCTACGGTAAAGGTTACGGCTCCGGCTACGACGAAAGCTACGCCTACGCCTCCGGCTACGACGAAAGTTCCATTGTCTACGACAAAGGCGGAGCCTTTGGCTAAGGCTACGGCTTGGGTGAAGGCTACGGCTACGGCTGCGGCTACGCCTAAGGTTAAGTGTCCGGCTCCGGCTATGGCTGCGGCTCCGGCTATGGCTACGGCTTTGACGAAGGCTCTGGTTATGACTTTGGTTCCGACTACCGCAAAGGCTCCGATTAAGGCGAAGATAATGGTTGTTTTTAAGTCTCTGTTTTCGATGAAGAAGACTAAAGGTCCAGCTCCGACTACAGCAAAGAATAAGGCTACGTCTACGGCATCTATTGCCTGTTGTATTCCTTGGTAAATTGTAATGAAAAGGAAGAAAACTAATGTGCCTATCATAGTCCAGCCTGCAATTTGACACATTCTTGCACTTGCAATTTGATCCATTATTTGATAATTTCTGTGTAGCGTAAATATTACGAACACCACTAAAACGCCACCAAAAGCTGATAGAACCATTAGCAACCACGAAACAAGCACCCAGAAAATAGCCCAACGCTTTTGTAATCCTGCTTTGGCATGGCTGAAATTTGCACCTCTAAGGATAGCACCGCTAAAATCAGCGCTTCGGATATCTGCGTAGCTAAAGTTTGCTCCAGTCAAATTTTGACCAGTGAAAGAACGACCTTTAAGATTTTGTCCTGAGTAATCTGCTAGCATAACTAAAGTTAGGTAAATTGATATAAATCCGGTCAACTATATTCCCGGTTTTTTAGAAAATTACACAAACATTCTGATGACAAAAGAATTCCTCTGGGTAAGCTCAATGCAAGAAGCATTGCGTTTACCCTGCTAATAATGGTTGGAAAGCTTGATTAAATCTTGCTCTAGTTTTGTCTTTACGTTGAGCTATCGTCTACAATAACGCATTGCTTTTATGTCTACAATGTCGGTTTCATGTCACTTTTTTCAGTTAGCAATTTATTAAAGGTATGCAAGTGAAATAAAAATGAAATTAAATTAATCCCAAAGTGAACAAGAAATGAAAAAATACATACAGTAGAATTCAGGAGTCAGGAGTCAGAAGTCAAAAGGGCTTTCTGTCTGCCTTTTAGACCTCAGTACTGTACTTCATTTACTTGTAATGTGCTGTAACTTCTAATCAATTAGGTATCTGAGTTTTTCAGGTGTACTTTGTATTTGATTTAATCAAAATCCTTGTCCTACTCTCTGGGACATAACTCCTTCGCCTTATCAGGACGAGTTGCCAAATAACCATCTAACCAGCGACACCCCTGCGTTAGTAAATTATCTAAGTCCAAATTCCACAAAATGATTGTTTTGTCCTTACTTCCAGAAGCTAAAGTTTTGCCATCCGGACTAAATACCACGCTTGTGACTTCACCAGTATGCCCGATGAGCGTGAAAATTTGTTTACCGGTGCTGATATTCCACAAAATGATTGTTTTGTCCATACTTCCAGAAGCTAGAGTTTTGCCATCCGGACTAAATGCCACGCCCCAGACTAGATAAGTATGCCCGATGAGCGTGGAAATTTGTTTACCGGTGCTGATATTCCACAATTTGATGGTAGTGTCAATACTTGCAGAAGCTAGAGTTTTGCCATCCGGACTAAATGCCATGCTTAAGACTGGACCAGTATGCCTGGTGAAAGTGGAAATTTGTTTACCCGTGCTGATATTCCACAATTTGATGGTATAGTCCGTACTTCCAGAAGCTAAAGTTTTGCCATCCAGACTAAATGCCACGCTGAAGACTGGACGAGTATGCCCGGTGAAAGTGGAAATTTGTTTACCCGTGCTGATATTCCACAATTTGATGGTATAGTCCGTACTTCCAGAAGCTAAAGTTTTGCCATCCGGACTAAATGCCACGCTTAAGACTGCATCAGTATGCCCGGTGAAAGTGGAAATTTCTTTAAGAGTGCTGATATTCCACAATTTGATGGTTTTGTCCATACTTGCAGAAGCTAAAGTTTTGCCATCCGGACTAAATGCCACGCTTGTGACTGCATCAGTATGCCCGGTGAAAATGGAAATTTGTTTACCCGTGCTGATATTCCACAATTTGATGGTAGTGTCATTACTTGGAGAAGCTAAAGTTTTGCCATCCGGACTAAATGCCACGCTTAAGACAAAACCAGTATGCCCGGTGAAAGTGGAAATTTCTTTAAGAGTGCTGATATTCCACAAATTGGTGGTATAGTCCGTACTTCCAGAAGCTAGAGTTTTGCCATCCGGACTAAATGCCACGCTATAGACATAATCAATATGCGCGATGAGCGTGGAAATTGGTTTCTTCGCGCTGATATTCCACAATTTGATGGTAGTGTCATTACTTGCAGAAGCTAAAGTTTTGCCATCCGGACTAAATGCCACGCTACTGACTGCATCAGTATGCCCGATGAAAGTGGAAATTAGTTTACCCGTGCTGATATTCCACAATTTGATGGTATTGTCCTTACTTCCAGAAGCTAAAGTTTTGCCATCCGGACTAAATGCCACGCTTAAGACTGTATTACTATGCCCGGTGAAGGTGGAAATTTGTTTACCGGTGCTGATATTCCACAAAATGATTGTTTTGTCTAAACTTGCAGAAGCTAAAGTTTTGCCATCCGGACTAAATGCCACGCTACTGACTGTATTACTATGCCCGATGAAAGTGGAAATTAGTTTACCCGTGCTGATATTCCACAAAATGATTGTTTTGTCCCAACTTGCAGAAGCTAGAGTTTTGCCATCGGGACTAAATGCTACGCCCCAGACTGCACCAGTATGCCCGGTTAGGGTGGAAATTGGTTTACCGGTGCTGATATTCCACAAAATGATTGTTTTGTCTAAACTTGCAGAAGCTAAAGTTTTGCCATCCGGACTAAATGCCACGCTACTGACTGCATCAGTATGCCCGATGAAAGTGGAAATTAGTTTACCCGTGCTGATATTCCACAATTTGATGGTATTGTCCTTACTTCCAGAAGCTAAAGTTTTGCCATCCGGACTAAATGCCACGCTATTGACCGCACTAGTATGCCCTTCTAGGCGATTTTTTTCGCGAATATTCAATAAAATTGTCTGTAAACTAAATACAGGACTGTATGCTGGGTAATCTGCTAAAGATTGTTTCGGTTTAACTAAACTTTTCAATTCCCGTCCACTTTGCATTGCTAACAGTAAATCATCAATATTGCTTTGCCTCTCGCTCTGTCGCAATAAGCTTATTCCATCTTGTTCCAGTCGCGTAGCTGTTAGGGCATTTTGACGAGAAACCTCTGCTTGTCTTACTACAAAAAACGATAGCAGTAAGGAGAGTACCAAAATAATACTGCCAATAAGAACCCGTCGATTAGCTTTCTTATTTGCCTTCTTTAAAGTATTATTGGCTTGCTTTTCTGCCTCGGCGCTTTTTCTTTCCGCCTCGGCGCTTTTTCGTTCCGCTTCTAAGTTAACTGAATATTCCAGCGAATCTAGTTCTCTAGCTTTTCTTTCTTGTTCAAGTGCAATTTCAGCTTGCCGCTTTTCTATTTCAGCTTGCTGCTTTTCTAATGCATCACTTGCCCTCAAAAATTCATTATCCCTGTCACCCAAACTTTTACCCATCGCCCAAGCATTAGCATCAAGCAACGCTTGTCCCCGTAATAAGCGCGACTCATCCTGACAATTTGATTTAAACCATGCTTGTAATCCATCCGCGTAAGGACGAATTTTCGCTAATTCCTTTTCTACCCAATTCCCATCAAAAACTGATTCATAGATCCGATTGTAAACTTGTAAAATCGCGTCACTTTTAACAACTAATCCTGATAGTCGTAATTCTACCTGTTCAGCGCTTTCATCCACGACAACCTTTGATTGTCTATCACTTGTACCAGTCGTAGTTGAAAGTAATATGCGTTGGTAAAGTCCTAGCAGGCGACTTCTATATTTTTCATTCTCATTACTGATTATTCGGTTGAAAATTGTGCGCAAATGTTGTGGTTCATCCTGAGATTGCCAATTGGTAATAATTCGATTTCTCACAATCTCTTCTACCCATTGCGCTTCACCATTTTCTTGTGGTTTAGTACTTGATTGAACGAGCAATTGACAGACTTTTTGGGTTAAAAACGGTTGCCCTCCAGTCCACTTTAAGACTTCTTGCAATACAATTTCCGGCTTATCTACTTTCTGCGCTAAAGGGGGCATTAATGTCGGTTTCGCTTCTGCTAAAGTAAACCCCGTTAACTCAATTGCTTGACCAATATTAAATGGTGTTCTAGTTTTATCGGTAATTAAATCTGAGGGAGTAGTAGTTCCTATGAAACAAAACGTGAGATGCTTGTATTTAGGATCATCTGCTCGTTGGTTATAAAAAGCTCTCAGCAGGGCAAAAAAATTATCTGTGGAGAAACTTAAACTGCGAATGCTATCGATTTCGTCGATAAATATGACAATCTTTCTATCTGGATTGTTCTGCCGTAATTTTACTAATAAAACTGTGTCTATAAAGTTACTAAACCGTTTCACATAACCAAACGATTCTTGCTTTGACCACCAAGACTCAAAATCAAAATCTTCTAACTTAAAGTTATTAACTAGCGTATCAATTATACCAGCGTACCACTGCTCTTGAGTCATATCGTTCTGACCCTCAGGAGACAAGTCAACATAAGCACAAGCAATACCCTCATTTTGCAGAAGATGGATTGTTTGCACCCGCAAGCTTGACTTACCAGTTTGACGTGCATTAAAAACATAACAGAAATTTCCTGCCTTCAAACCCCGATACAGTTCATCATCAGCTTTGCGTATCGTGTAAGTAGGAGAATCTAATTCTAAAGTGCCTCCACATTGATACTCACTTTGATTAGGCTGGCTCATTGTCTTATTTTTTCAGGATTGGTGTCTAAATTCCCTTATCAACACTGTTATTAAGTACGCTTGGGCTAAATAAAACTCTACGCTCAAACAATAATATTATTCAAGATAAAGACTACAGCATACTTAATGCAATATCACTTTTTTTCACTATAAAACCCCCATTTCTAAATTTTCTTGACTACCTATCGCTACTTATTCTCAATTGCTGAATTGTTACCTACTCTTTTTTTAGTTTTTATGTACTACTTTTCCTTCATCTTATTCATGTGCGACATTTAGGGTGCGGAATGGGGGATATAAGCTCAACACAGGGTATTGCCCACTATCCTGCTACAAGGTAAACTAAATTCTATGTTTCCAAGTTTTTTACCGATTTCAGTTGGGGATCTCACAGAATCCACTTCGATCGCTCTTGCTCAGAGCATTGAACAGATAGCGCTAGCCACTCCCTTGAGTACACAACCAATCACCACCACCTATGTGCGTCAAGGTAGTGGGGGTACACCTTTGCTGTTGATTCACGGCTTTGACGGTTCTGTGTTAGAGTTTCGCCGCCTTGTGCCTCTACTTGCGGTACAAAATGAGACATGGGCAGTGGATTTATTGGGTTTTGGGTTCACAGATAGACCAGACGGAGTCAAGTTTAGCCCCAGTGCAATAAAAACCCATCTCTATTATTTCTGGAAAACCCTGATTAACAAACCTGTCATTTTAGTGGGCGCTTCAATGGGGGGTGCAGCGGCGATTGATTTCACCCTCACTTACCCAGAAGTCGTGCAAAAGCTGGTGTTAATTGATAGTGCTGGTTTGGCAAGTGGTTCGCCGTTAGGCAAACTCATGTTTCCACCGCTAGATTATTGGGCAACTCAGTTTTTGCGTAATCCTAAAGTTCGGGCAAGTATTTCCCGCACAGCGTACAAAAACAGGGAGTTAGCATCACTTGATGCTCAATTGTGTGCAGCATTGCACCTAGAATGCGTAGACTGGCATAAAGCTTTGATAGCTTTTACCAAAAGTGGTGGTTACACTGCTTTTAGATTTAAGAAACTAGCAGAAATTGTGCAACCAACGCTTATTTTATGGGGTGATTCTGACAGGATTTTAGGTATCAGGGATGCCAACAGGTTCAAGCTGGCGATTCCAAATAGTAAACTTATCTGGATTAAAGATTGCGGTCATGTGCCTCATTTGGAACAGCCACAAATAACTGCACAGCGTATTTTAGAGTTTAGATAAGACAAAAGTTGTACATCACCTGAATGTCTTAATGCTGCTATAAATTCGAGATAGGTTTTGACAAAAAGCTAATAGTTGTTCGGATATGCAGTTTCAATTCCACCCATTGACGAGAAAAGAAGCTACCGAACTCATCTCATGGCGATATGATAGACCATTAGACATTTACAACATTAAGGTCGATACTGATAGTCTCCAAAACACGGTTGATTTTTTCGTAGATCCAAAAAATTCCTACTTCGCGATTTCCTCTGATTTGCATGAATTCACGGCATTCTGCTGTTTTGGAGCTGACGCTCAGGTTCCAGGTGGTGACTATTCGCTCGATGCTCTTGATATCGGACTTGGAATTCGTCCAGAACTGACTGGTCAGGGTCTTGGATCTCTCATAGCGATCGCTACAATCGATTATGCCAAACACTCGTTTTCTCCTCAACGTCTTCGCGTCACAATTGCAGCGTTCAACTTTAGAGCCTTGAAAGTCTGGCAAAACCTGGAATTTATGCCTGTCCAGACGTTTCGCAAGCAAAACGGGGGCAATGAGTACCTTGTTCTTATACGTAATACGTAAGTTCAAACATGAAAATTGACTACCCTTCAGATCCCCGACTTCTCTAAGAAGTCGGGGATCTTGTTTTTCAATATATAGTGCGTTAACGCATATAACGCACCATACTATTGTGATTTTTAATTTTTTAATCAAGCAACCACATCGGGGAGGAATTGTCAACAGAATCTTCAGGCTTCTTGATAGGCTGTCTTTCTGGTAGGTGGTATGATTTTCTATAGCTGAGCGAGCTTTTTATTGATTGTGACGATTGACTGTTGTCCTTTTTCGGTTGTAATGATTGAGTGTTGTCCTTTCTCGGTTGTAATGATTGAGTGTTTTCTTTTCTCGGTTGTAATGATTGAGTGTTTTCTTTTCTCGGTTGTAATGATTGAGTGTTTTCTCTTTTCGGTTGTAATGATTGAGTGTTTTCCTTTTTCGGTTCTAATGTACTGATTGTTTCTGTCAGCTTGGAATTAGCGTCTGCTAGGTGCACGGCTGCCTGTTTTGCATCTTTCAGCTCTGTTTTCAGCTTTGCTGTTAATTCTTTTTGCTCAGATAATGCTGATTGCAAATCAATAATTTGCTGCTGAAAAGAAACTTGTTTTTGCTGTGCTTTGTCCAAAGCTTCTTTCAACTCTTTGGCAAGAGAAGCTTCTTTTTGGTGTGTTTTTTCAAAAGTTTCTTTCCACTCTTTGACAAGAGAAGTTTCTTTTTGTTGTGCTTTTTCTAAAGCTTCTTTCAACTCTTTGACAGTTGCTTCTAACTCAGCTTTTGTTGGGGTTGTACGCCGAGACGTTGTTGTCTCAGCAGCTTGTAGTGGTTCCTCTAATTGAGCAGAATCCTCTTCTTCCCCGGTATCATTATCCGAGGAGGTGGAGGGACTATCATCAGAGATAGCAACAACATCGATAGTAGGTTCACCTTCTGGTGGTGAAAATTTTTGTGCTTCTTCTTGTAATAAGTCAGAAAGACGTTTCTTAGCCATTATTCCCTCCAATCACGCTTTAGTTCTTCAGCTACGCGGCGGTAGTCTGACTCCGCCTCCCGTGCGTTCTTTCCTCGCCCTTGGGTAATTGGAACACCCTCAAGTGCAGCTCGTTCATGCGCTTTATAGGCGCGGATGAAGGCTTTACAAGCAGGAATTCCCATTTCCATAAGAGTATTTTGAGCTTCCAGCACTTCCCCCAAACTCCGCGTATCCACTTTAGTAAGCAGAACCCGATGAGGTTTCCCCACGGGAATGACTGCTTGCTGGACTGTCTCGATCAGGATAGCCAAATCCATTGGTGCACATGGTGTGGGCAAAACCAGATAATCTGCTCCAGCAACTACCGCCGCTAATGCTTCAGAGCGCAGCGCCGGAGGCGTATCTACTACTACTAAATCGTAACCTGTTATCCTTCGTAAATGACCTAAAAGTTTGGGGTCAGTTGATTGTGATAAATCAAATTTCATACTGTTCTGACTGCGACCAAACCACCAACTGGCAGAACCCTGAATATCTGCGTCGATTAAAAGAACCTTTTTTTGCTCTGCAAAAGTTGCAGCCAAATTGACTGCGGTCGTTGTTTTACCGACGCCTCCCTTACCGTTGAGGATAGCGATGATTTTTGGCACTGTTTGCTTCCGACGCTGCTTTCACAGAATATACCTCTTTATTTGCCTTTATTTGCCACTCCCTAGATAGGAATGGGCAATGGGGTATGCACCAATAGGGGAATACTTTTACCACCCTGACACTCCCACACCCTTTCCCCGAAAAGGTCACAATAGAATCGATAAGCGCTCAACGCTACAAATATCCTAAATATTTATGGAACCAACTAACAATCTGCCGGATGGACCTAAAATGCCAGTCTTCCTGCGGCGGATGAAATTAATTTTTCAGCCGTTGGAATATGTGGAAGATTTTGCCAAAGCCTTTGGTCACAGCTTTACCGTGTGGGGTGCAAAAGGTACTCCTACTGTGTACTTCAGCCATCCCCAAGCACTACAACAGATATTTAGTGCTGATTCTAGCCAGTTAGAAGTTGGCAGAGCAAATACAATTTTAAAATTTATGCTGGGGGCAAACTCCCTGCTTTTACTGGATGGCGATTCCCACCAACGTCAACGTCAACTATTAACCCCTCCCTTTCATGGCGACAGAATGCGGGCTTACGGTGAGACTATCCGCGAAATCACACAGCAGATCAGCGACGAGTGGAAGATTGGTAAGCCATTTCATATCCGTGCGCCAATGCAAGAAATCACCTTGCGCGTCATCTTGCGGGTGGTGTTTGGTTTAGATGAAGGACCCCGTTTGGAAAAAATTCGACAACTATTGAATTCACTGCTGGAGTCTATGGGTTCCCCTCTGGCGTCCGTCGGCTTATTTTTTCGATTTATACAAAAAGATTTCGGCGCGTGGAGTCCGTGGGGTCGGATGCTACGCCTGCTGCAACAAATTGATGAAATGATTTATGCGCTGATTCGGGAACGTCGCGCCCAATCTCATGAAAATCGGCAAGATATCCTCAGTTTAATGATGTCTGCTCGTTATGACGATGGTCAAGCGATGACTGATGAAGAGTTACGCGATGAGTTGATGACGCTGCTGACTGCGGGACATGAAACCACGGCTTCAGCATTGACATGGGCGTTTTACTGGGTTGACCATTACCCAGAGGTGCGCGACAAGTTGCTGAAAGAATTGGACACCCTAGGCGACAACCCAGATCCAAGTACTGTTGCTAGATTGCCTTACCTAACAGCAGTTTGCCAAGAAACCCTGCGAATATACCCGATGGCGATCAATGCTTTCCCTCGAATTGTGCGATCGCCTATTGAAATTATGGGCTATAAGTTGTCAGAGGGAACGATTATATTCCCCAGTATCTACTTGGCACATCACAGGGAAGAAACTTACCCACAATCAAAGCAGTTTAGACCAGAACGCTTTTTGGAAAGGCAATTTTCCCCATATGAGTATTTGCCCTTTGGTGGCGGAAATCGTCGTTGTATTGGGCTTGCCTTTGCCCAGTATGAAATGAAACTCGTTTTGGCAACCATTCTATCGCGATTTCAAGTCTCCCTGGTCAACAAGCGTCCCCTGCGTCCTGTGCGCCGTGGTCTTACCTTGGCATTACCAGCAGGCATACAGACGGTTGCAACGCCTGTACAGAAGCGTGCAAATACTCCTGTGCTTGTTTAGGCGATTAGGGTGGGCGATGCCCACTCTAATCTTCGCAATTTGCTAAGATTGGATTTACAAACATTTTGAGGTGATATTTATGCGAAAAATTTTAAATAAATTAAATAAAAATTTATGCATATTATTGCCCGTTCAAGAATTGCTGAGTTTTGGGAAAATCACCCTAACGCAGAAACCAGCCTAAGGCTATGGTACAAATTAGTATCGTTAGCACAATGGCAAAACTTTGTTGAGTTACGCCAAGTTTTCCCCTCAGCAAATCAAGTTAGTAATTTGACAGTTTTCAATATTGGCGGTAACAACTATCGGCTTATTGCCTTGGTAGATTATAAATATCAAAAAGTTTTTATCCGTCATGTCCTCACCCATGCAGAATACGATAAAGAGGACTGGAAAAATGACCCTTGGTACACCTAGCACTAACCCTTATATCGAGTTACTCACATCTTTTCCTCCTCGTCCAATCACTTCAGAAGAGGAATTGATTGCTACGCAGAAAGTCATTGATTCACTTATCGATAAAGGCGAATTAACACCAGATGAACAAGACTATCTCAATGTCTTAGGTACTCTCGTTCACGAGTACGAAGAAAAACATAAACTTATACCTGATATTTCTGGTGTAGAACTACTCAAAACTTTGATAGCTGAGCTTGGTTTGCGACAAAAAGATTTAGTTCCCATCTTCAAAACTGAATCTATAGTATCTGAAGTTATGAGCGGTCAACGCAATTTAACAGTGAACCATATTCGCCAATTGGCAGAGTTTTTTCACATTTCGCCTGCTGCATTTTTTGAGTCACGATGAGAGAGAAAATTTTACAAACAATTATCGCTGCATTACAACCCAAAGATTTTGTTTTAGCTTTATGGCAGGGGGGTTCAGCCGCGCACGGGTATACAGATGAGTGGTCTGATATTGATATTGTAGTGATTGTTGAGGACAATTTTGTTCAACAAACCTTTGATATCGTTGAGGAAGGTTTGCAAACAATTTCTGAAATTAGCTTTAAGTATAGAGTTCCTGAACCAACTTGGCATGGTCACTCACAATGCTTTTATCAGCTTGCGGGAGTGAGTCCTTTTTTAGCGATTGACTTTGCCGTAATGAAGCGTAGCAGTCGTAATGATTTTTTAGAGGTGGAACGACATGGAAATGCAGCGATCGCCTTCGATAAAGCAAATCTGGTTGTGCCAACACATTTAAATCAAGAAGAGCATTTTTCCAAAATGAAAGAAAGATTTCAGCAGTTACAAATGCTCTATAATTTTAAACAAATCTTTGTCAAAAAAGAAATAAATCGTGGGCATTTGGCACAGGCAATTGTCAACTATCAATCCCACACTCTGTCACCTTTAGTTGAACTACTGGGGATGATATACCGTCCCTACCGATACGATTTTATGAATTTGAAATATTTTTACCGAGATTTTCCGCCTGAAGTTGTAGCGCGTGTAGAACAGCTTTATTGTGTGACGGATTTGGCTGATTTGGCAAAGAAACAGCAACTTGCAGAAGAAATGTTTGCTGAAACTTTGCCGCGTGTGGAACAGGCGCTTCAGTTATTCAAACTACCCGAAGATTGCTAATGCTATCCATAACCCTCTTCTGTCACTCTCCGAAAATAAAAATTTTCAGGTAGCTTTTCTATCTATTTGGAAGAGAGGGCTTAAACTCATTCATAATGTTCACCAAATGTAAAAATGCGATGCTTAATTTTGGAATAGGAAACACCTCTAACCAAGGAGTCATTAAACACAAAAAGATTTTAGGCTGTATAATTAAGCGTAAGTTATTTAAGATATTTTTCCAGCCGGATTTACTGTGCCAGCAACGATGTAGACGGAACCTGTATACAACAGAAATCGCTTAAAAAGTATCACAGGCTACAAAAGTCCCGAATGCTCGCTTTTGTGGAGAAACTTTTCTATCTACTGAATGTAGGGTACTTCCCAGTCCGGAGGGTAAAATCAGGGTTTGAAGCTATGATTACACGATTTACCTGTTTCAGTATGAACAAAAAATGGGCGGTCAAGCGAATCACCGTTAACCTGGCATCAAATGAAGCCAAGAACCTTGAAAAGTATTGTGAACAGACTGGCAGACCAGCAACGGATGTGATTCGAGAACTTATTCGAGCCTTGCCAGTGACGAAGTAAAAGTAGATTTGCCAACCATTTAACCTTGGTTTATTCTCAAGATATAAGCATTAGAACTTGGTTTAATTGGAGGTGTTAAACTAACGAGTCTGGGCAATTTTTGGTGATGATTGAGAGGGATGAACAATTCAGTGATGGCGTGCTGCACCCACGCTAAGCGAGCGCAGCACGCCGAAAACAAGATGACGTGATAACCATGATTGGGTTGCACGATCAAGGCTGAGAGAATGTTTCTCAGGTTGGGCGACTATCCTTCTTATGTCGTCACTTTCGTCATAAAATAATCTCTAACCCTTGTTTTTAAATGTTTTCGCAACGATAGTATTTAAATGACAAATATCCAATCGTGATCGTCTAATCTATGATTATCGCTCTTTAATTACTATCGTCACAGTAAAATAAGACGCCTTGTCAAAATCTGCAACACCTTCTACTTGAGCTATGACCATTCTAGATTTTGGCTTTTCAGACCAAGTCTGAAAAGTCAGGTCACGGGCAACCCTTGAATAAGTTCCCGAATCACATCCGTTGGTGCTTTCCCTGTCTGTTCACAATACTTTTCAAGGTTCTCAGCTTCATCTGATGTCAAGTTTAAGGTAATGTCCTTGAGCGCCCTTGTTTTATTAAAGGTTGCAAAGCTAGAAAATCTATGTACGCTGGTTTGATTCATTAATTGATAGGTATGTATTTGCAAACTTTACTAGATCAAGATTGCCAATTTATAACTATCTTTACCAGTGAAAATCAGGATTTTAAAATTGAACTTAAGCTTGATGCCTCAAGGATATTACTGAAAAATTGATGTAGTATATTACTAGCATCATACTTAATGAATCAGCCATTACTTAGTACAACAAGCTTTCGGTTAAAGATATTATGTCAGTAATTCTCCAGAGACTAGATTGTCTGTTGAGCAAGTGGAGTTGACTTCCAAAAGAAGAGTGGATTGCCTAATGTGACTTTGAGCAGGGAATATTTTGGTATAAACTTCCTTTAATGCCTCTAATACATGAGATTATTTGTTTGTTATAGCTATCAAGTAATATATACAGCAACCTGCTTGATAATACCTTTCAATTAAAAGTGATTACGCGAACGGTAGATTAATAGATGACTTTACAGAATTGGAAACGCAAGCGTGGCGTTGCACTTACTACCAAGGGTTTGCAAAAAATTAAAGAAGCGAAGCGTAAGTCAGAAGCAAAGGAAAACTTTGGAAACAGGTACACTCTTGAAGAAATGAGCGCACGCTCTGGGTTATATTCCGCCACAATCTCGAAAGTACTGAATCGCGAAGGAGGGGTTGACAAACAGACTATTGAAAAGCTTTTTTCAGCTTTTTACTTAACATTAGAGAAAAATGACTATTTAAGCTCAAATAGTCATCTAGATTGGGGAGAAGCTATCTTTACATCAGTTTTTTATGGGCGTACAGAAGAACTTACTACGCTAAAGCAATGGATTCTCGATGAACACTGCCGATTAGTGGCACTATTGGGGATAGGAGGCATTGGTAAAACGGCGCTGTCTGTGAAGCTTGCCCAACAGATTCAGGACAACTTTGAGTATGTTATCTGGCGATCGCTACGAGAAGCTCCTCCTGTTAAAACTATTCTTGCTAACCTAATCCAAGTTCTATCTAACGAACAGGAAAGAGAAGGCAACTTACCAGAAAGCTTGAGTGATAGGGTATCGCGGCTACTATATTATTTGCAAAATCATCGTTGTCTAGTGATACTTGATAATACAGAATCACTTCTGCGCAGTGGTAGTCGAGCCGGACTTTATCGAGAAGGATATGAGGGGTATGCTGAGCTTTTTAGACGGGTAGGAGAAGCAACTCACCAAAGCAGCTTAGTCGTAACTAGTCGTGAAAAACCTAAAGAAGTGGCATTACTAGAAGGAAAAGCACTACCTGTTCGCTCATTACCACTAAATGGTTTAAAGGTAGTGGAAGGGCAAGAAATCTTAAAACTCAAAGGACTATCTGCGGCAGAGGATCAATGGAAAGTCATGATTGAACGCTATGCAGGCAATCCATTAGCCTTGAAGATAGTTGCCACAACAGTTCAAGATATCTTTGATGGTAATGTGACTGAGTTTTTGCAACAAAATACAGCTGTTTTTGGAGATATTCGCGATATTTTAGAGCAGCAATTTGAGCGCTTGTCAGATTTAGAAAAAAACCTAATGTACTGGCTAGCGATTAATCGTGAGTCGATGACACTCTCAGAATTGCGAGAAGATATTGTATCACCAGTACCACCAGCAAAATTACTGGAGGCTCTGGAATCTTTAGGAAGGCGATCGCTCATTGAAAAAACTGGATCACTTTTTACGCTCCAGCCTGTGGTCATGGAGTATGTGACTAGTAGATTGATAGAACACGTCTGTCAAGAGATTGCCACTCAAAATATTGATTTGTTCAAGTGTTATGCTCTGATGAAGGCAACTACGAAAGACTACATTAGGGACGCTCAAGTTCGCCTCATCCTCCAATCAGTTATAGATGGACTGTTGACTATATTTGGCAGCAAAAGACGCATTGAAAATCAGCTCGCTCAAATCTTAATCACATTACAAAAGACATCCCCGCTAGAACCAGGTTATACGGCTGGAAACATTCTCAATCTGCTTTTTAATCTGGAAACTGATCTGATGGGTTATGATTTTTCTTATTTGACCGTTTGGCAAGCAGACCTGCGTAGTGTCAATTTGCACAATGTAAATTTCAGCTACGCGAATCTAGCTAAGTGTGTTTTTGCTGAAACACTAGGCGGCATTCATTCAGTGGCATTTAGCCCAAATGGAAAATTCTTGGCTACCGGGGATACTCTTGGTGAGATTCGCCTATACCAGGTTGCAGATGGAAAACAACTGCTTGCGATTAAAGGTCACATGGGTTTTATATGGCCAATTACTTTTAGCCCAAATGGTGATATGCTTGCCAGTGGCGGTGATGACCAAACGGTAAAGCTGTGGGATACTAACAATGGGCAATGCCTCACAATTTTGCAGGGTCATAGTGGTGCGATATGGTCAGTCGCCTTTGCTTCTCCTATCGGAGACGCTGCGCGAACGCAACGCTGCGCGAACAGTTCACAAAGTATTATGCTTGCCAGTGGCAGCGAGGATCAAACTGTGAAGCTGTGGGATGCAAGGGATGGTAAGTGCCTCAAAACTTTGCAGG
>NZ_CAWUDP010000141.1:0-20306 GCF_963920835.1 Scytonema sp. PCC 10023 | reverse complement strand
TTAGAGGACAAAGTTATATCCTTGTCCACTATGTCTGCATTAGAGGACAAAGTTAACTCGTGACCGCCACACGGTGAAACAACGATATATCAATACTTTCAGCGTTTCGGCTAACTCTGTCCACATATCTGCAATGTCTACGACTGGACAAAGATATTATATATTCTCTATCTTTGTCCACATTTGCGTAGAACTTTGTACGCTATCATCAAAATTTCATGTCTGTACTTTGTCCGCTTACTTGTGGTTAGTGGACAGAGATGGTGATTGACTCGGCTACCGACCGCGACCGCCACGACCGTCACGACCCTCAGTGACTTCAGCGAGTGAATTAGTGAACACTATGTACTGAGACGCTGAAGTGATTGTATATTAGGACTTTCATTGTATGCGATCGCCAACAATAGGAACATCACCACACTTAGAAGTAGAACAGCTTTGTCCACAAGAAAGACTATCAAACACGGACAAAGATATAGACCATTGTCTATCTTTGTCCACTATGTAAACAAATTTAAGTGTACAAAGTAGCATTCCAACTTTGTACATTTTGAAAAAACATCGGACAAAGTTCGTGAACCATTTAACCTTGTCCTCTTACGGATGCGGACATAGATAACCCGCGCCACCGACCGGGCGACCGGGCGACCGGGCGACCGCCACCGACCCGACCCGCGCCACCAGCGACCGCCACGACCGCCACGCCACCGACCCCACGACCCCGCCAGCGACCCCGCGCCGCCGCCACGACCGCCGCCCGACCCGACCCCACGCCGCCGCTGCTAGCCGCCACCACCTACGACCGCCGCTGCTACTCGCTACCACCCACGACCGCCGCCCGACCCCACGCCGCCGCTGCTACTCGCCACCACCCACGACCGCCGCCCGACCCCACGCCGCCGCTGCTAGCCGCCACGACCCCGCCGCCGCCACGACCCCGCCGCCGCCACGACCCGCCACCGCCGATGTGTCACCATACCCGCTAATTTTGCCGTTTTTAGCCGCCCAATATCCATAAAGGTATGATTCATCGTTTTGGGTGTGAAAGCGCTTTAATGACGCTTGTAGAGCGCGATAGGGTATAGGCTGCATCATGCCACTTGGTCAGACCTACCATTCTCACTCGCATCATTAGCAGTCGAGTGCGTTTTTGTTTTTTTCTTTAACCCCTAGAGTAAGGGATTTTTGCGTCCAGTGTTCAAAAAAATCCTTCAACCATGCGGGTTACAGCGATTAAAAAATGCTGCAAAATCGGCTAATTCGGATTTTTTGCAGCATTTTGCAGCAAAAATTACTGAGAGTAAATATCAAAAAGCTATGCACTTATTGAGAAAACATCGATTTTACAAGGGTTTCCAGCTTCTGAGTAAAAATACTTTGTAACAAAGTCCTTAACCTTTAAGCATAAATACTTATCATAGAAACAAAATACCCCTCCACATGAGCCTACAAGACGCGAGAGGGGTCTTTGGGGTGATTCTATGGCATGGCTGTTTTAGGGCGGCTGTAGCGGTACTTGTAGACTTAGTAGGTTCTAAATTGAGCTATTGCAGCTGTCATGGCAGCATTAACCATTGCCATTTTTTCACTAGCTGTGTATCTATCGTGTCCGTTATTGAGATTTTTTTGATATTCACATTCACCAATCGAAAAACTTAATGTCGCTAACAATCCATTAATTTTCTGAGTTTCTTTGTAGTTCTCAATTTCTTTTTGAATAGAGTTTAAATCGATGTTTTGCTCTACCTCTGTACATCCACTATTGATTGCACTAGCTACAAATGCTAAAGCTTCAGCATCAGGTGCTACAGGTTTCACATCATAAAAAAAGATAGGACTTTTAGTTTCTCCTCTGATGTTTTTACAAGTTTCTAATATTTTTGATGTGGATGAATTGTTTGACACGAGAAAGATTTTGGCAGAACATGGTGATTTTTTCTCTTCAACTTGCTCATATATATAATTTGCTAACCTTGTCATACATTCGATTGTTTTAGTTTTTAGTTCTTCAAACAATGGAATGTGTGAATACCATAAATAAAAGATTAAATTACTTTCTTCGGGGTAATTAACCATATTCAAACAAACACCACATCCATCTGGCTGAAATGCTATTCCTAAGTAGCCGAACAATCTATAACTTTCACTCATTTTCCGTTCCAAACTTTTATCTTGCTAACATCTATAAACGGTTTCTTTTCTTTATTAAATGGTGAAACCGCTAAGGCAAAAGCAACTCCCATAACTGTATCGTCATGTTTTCCGGGTGCTGCTTCTAGTTTTTTACCATCCCGCCTAAAACTTAACATTTCATTTACTAATGGGCAAGTATTAGGATAAGTTAAGATTTGTTTCTCAAGTGCTAAAACCATAGCTGATATCATTAAAGCTTTACTATCTTGTGAAGTATATATTCCTTGAAATTCCAAATTTGGAAATTGTCTAATTAACTGCTCTTGATAAACTCTACCCACACCGCCAGTGACCTCTACTCCTGTAATTTTAGGTTTGAAAATTTTTAATAATTCTCCTATTTGGTATAGATGATATTCACTAGTTTGTTGACGTTTGCGGTAGAGATTTACTAACGAGTATTTACCCTCTTTGTATTTCAAAATAGGGCAAGTACAGTAATCACTACCTACGGTTGATGTGTCAAGTCCAGCATAATAAATAGCATCTTTGTCTACCGTATTTTCATATTGTCCTATTGCATTTAAACGGATTAATCCACTATCAAATACAGAAACAGTACTATCAATAAATCTTAAATCATATTCTCTAGCTACTACTTCCTCATCTGTTCCGTCTTGTTTTAATCGGTATTCTAAGTAATTTGGAATCTGACTATAAATTGGGTGTGCTTTCCAATGTAGAATTAGTTTACAACTTCCAGCTTTGTCAATAAACCAATACACACCCGGTAATTTTCTATAAATATTTCCTTTTGCTACATCATCAGCTAATTTTTCTATGTCAATATCATCATTATTTTCATTTAATTTATCCCAATAAAAACCGGATTTACTACTAGGAGTACTAACTATAAACTTTTGGATATTATTACCTGATAAAGCACTTGATGGGTTACTAGCTGCATATATTTGTTGAATATTTTCTACGAATGCTGCTTCATCAAATAGCATTCCTGTACAGGAATCGAGACTTCTAGACCCTTCTTTACCACTATTCTTAAAGTATAAATCACCTCCACCTTTAATTTTGAGGTAGCCTACAGAGTCGTTATCAGCTTGAGCATATTCACTAATACTTGAAAGCATCTGCCTAGCGCGTCTTGAGATGGCTGAAGCATCCTCAGCATTACGCATAAAAAGAATACTTGAAGCAGCTTTATTAGTACACGCATCGTATAAAAACTTAGCTACTATAGCCTGAGTAATTCCCATCTGGCGACTTTTTAGAATCACCATACTTGGGTATTTACTAGCTAATTCAATCATTATTTTTTGATACTCGTATAACTCAAATTTTTTCATTTCACCACCACTTCTAATAGTGGTTAGTGCTACAAAATCCTCCCAATTATTAGGTAATTTTAAATTAGTCTTTTGCAAGGACAGTTCTTGGTTACGTTTTTTAAGTTTTGCTTCAAGCTTCCGTATCTTGCTCAGTGATATCGCCATTTAAACTAGCCTCTATACGCTCTAATCTGTCTTCTAGTAGATGTTCCTTAGCTTTTGCTGCATTCGTAAGCAGTACACTGATTGCAGATACTTTGGTGCGACTTGGTGTGTCGGGATCAAGAATTATTTTTCTAAGTTCCTTTGCAGATTCTTGGCAACCAAGTACTAGTTCCGAAATAGCAGCATCATATGTGGCTACCACAGCTTTTCTTAATAGTTCTTGAAAGTTTTCTAACCGTCTCCACTTGTCAAGCGTCCTAGTTGTGATATCACAAGCTTGTGCTACTTCGTGTCGGTCGTAATTAGCCGCAAGCATACATAAAGCTTTCATTTGGTTTGGAGTGAGGTCTTTCACTGTAAAATTTTTCTTTAAAATTCTCAATTATTCTCTTTAAGTATAAAACCGACTCACAGATTACTTGGTTAGCCATGAGTCGGTCGGTGCAAGTTTAAGCTAGTTTAACCACTTCCGAAATATTGCCTCTACCTCTGTTGTGTTGGTAGGTGAAGCCTTTTTCTAAGTTGTAGTCGGTAATTTGTAGCCGTCCTTCATCTGATTTGAGGTATTTTTCTACAACAGCAGTGCGACAATTGGTTAAGTCTTTGAGAGTACTGGTATTAATCATCCACATATCTTTAGGACTGTATTGACGCTCGTTATAAGCCTTAATAGCGGCTACAGCACGTCTAATTTTCTCTTCACCTGTATTTGGAGCATGAGAACCAAATAACTCTGTGTTGGTCATTTCTGAGGGGTCTTTTTTAGATTGCTTGGTTTTACTTTCTTCTGTAGAGGTTTGGGATGATACTTCAATAGGAATCTCTACAATTTTCTCAACAGGCTTTTCAATCACGGTTACAACTTCCTTAACTAACTTACCTTCCTCAAATTGCTTACCAATTTTGGCTAACCTAATTAATTCTTCCATACGGCTAACTTGGTCAGCATAAAGTAGAAATTCTTGGTCATCAATGATATTTTTAGCCGATTCAGTCATTCGGATTCTTGGCTGTACAATCGTTGCTTCCATTGGTTTGTCCATATCTTCTTTAAGTCTTTCAACCCATGCACCACGGGTTAGCGGTTTTCCTTGGTGGTCAGTGATTTGGTAATCTTCATAGGATGTAGCTGTGGCATCACTCGTGTGTCCTAAGCGCTCTTTGATGAAAAGATTGGTTGACATCTGCCAAGGACAGAACAGGTATATGGCGATAGCTGCATAAGACGCGCGTAAGTTTTTAGCTGACAGTTCGGCTTCGCCATGTGGGGGATTGATGAGAGGTGCGAAGTGTTGTTTAACTGCTGCATTCATCTTATTGTTCTTACCTGAGTCCACCTCAGCTAAGGTCAACTTCCGTAGTTCCTTAATTTCTGGCATTCTACGGAGCCTAGCAAGAGCATCAATGACCTTAGCCGATTCAACAAGAGTGTATGTAGGGTAAGCGTCTCTCTCTTCACCACGGGCTTTTGCTTGTCCGGTAAACATCACCTCAAATTGACCAACTTGTTTAAACTCAGCAGTTTTGTAGATTTCAGAAGGTCGCCGTCCTGTTGCCGCGATTAGTCCTGCTACTAGTTCTCTGTGGTCTGTAGAGGTCAGTAACTCATCAATCTTGGCTTGATACTCGTCTACACAATTGATGCTTTCAAGGTTGCGTCTTTGGTCGTCCTTGCGCTCTTGTTTCGCTTCATTGTTGGCTTGGTTATGCTCACGCGGGTAATTCATGTAGAGCAAGGCTAAATGTTGAGTGATCACACCCTCTTTAGTTTGCTGTGGGTATGAATTCATATCTGTCAATTCTTGTGATTCGCTCCATGCCTTGATAGCTTTGCGAATACCACTCATATAGCTTGTGGAAGATTGTTTCCAGCTATGCTCATTCAGACTGGATCTATCTTCCTTGGCTCGTTCTACTGCTTTTTCTTGACACAGTTGACTGAATTCTTCTAGCTTGATTTTGCAGTATTGTTCAATAGTGGTTTTGGCTTCTAGGTTGTCGAGTCCTTTGAGGAATTCAATTGCCCATGTCTTTACCCACGCGGTGCGAATATTCTTTTCTACGAATTTGTTGTAAGCTGTACTCATAAACTTTGTTCACTTAACTTTGTCCACATCTCTATACTAACTACAACTTTGTACGGTGTCAAGATAGTGGACAAAGTTACTCCAGGTATTTTGACTAATCGCTCGAAATCGTTTCTGTATCACTGTTAGAGGTTACGTCAAGAAAGTACGATTTCCTGACGTGGCTATCTCCCGCATACCCCAACATCGACAATGCTGACACCGCACCCTTCACCTGTTCCGGTCGAACTTCTAGGTATTTCTGCAATTCTTCTAGGTTCCTATGTCCCGAAACTTCCTGAATGATTCGTAACGGTATGCCTGCATTACTCATTTCGGTCAAAGCAGTACGTCTAAAGCTATGAGTACTAACACCTTCTAAATCAACTTTTTCACAAGCCTCGCGCAGTATTCGACTAGCAGACTCTGGGTTGATATGCCCCTTACCGTGGCGACCTGGAAACAAAAAACCATCGCTGCTAGTGGGTTGATACTTAACTAAGAGACTTCGCAATTCTTCAATAACTGGTACTGCTCTCGCTGCTAGTTTGCCTTTGGTGTTGTGTCTACGAAAAATAATTTCATTACGAACATATTTTTTCTTGTTGTAAACATCGAGCGTGTTAAGGGTGCAAGCTTCATTGATGCGACACGCTGTATACAGACAAACACCAAACAAAGCCCGGTCACGGTCGGACTGAAAACCCTCGCTGAAAAGTAGCTGAATCTCATCCTGTGTCAACACTTTGGCTTTTCCATGTCGATTGATTTTCATCCCTAGACCAAAAACCACTGTGATCCACAGCTTACAACTGATACGACACCTGTTGTTATTCCATGATTAAGGATTGTAAATATTCTCTGGTGATTGCGTAAAACAAAGCGCTTTTCTCCGAGAAACATATGAAGGCTTTAATCAGAAGGTTGTTCCGATTAAAGCTGGACTTAGTTCATTACACGTTAAAGGTAACAAAGGAGAAATTACATGGCGAACATTGATGGAACACCCCGTGCCGATACACTTATTGGAACTTCCTCTGCTGACAGGATTAGAGGATTTGGTGGTAGTGACAATATATTTGGTGGTCGCGGGAATGATAGGCTGACTGGAGGTTCTGGAGCAGATGATTTTTACTTCACCTATGGTGACGGTACTGACACTATAACAGACTTTAACCGCTCTCAAGGCGACAGAATTATATTTTACACGACTACTGGTAGTACAACTGCTTCGATTGACCAGTTCGACTACGATATTAGCAGTGGTTCCCTGTCCTATCAAGGTAACCAAATTGCCATTTTTGAGAACAGACCTACTGATTTTTCAACAAGCAGTCTTAACTTCACAACCAGCCAAGGCTTAACAACCACTTTTGGCTCTGACATCTTTTAAGAGTGTGTTGTTGTCAAATTTAGGTAATTAAGGTCGTAGTCGATGATTGCTTTTATAAATTTGAAAAATAGCACTGGATAAAGAACTATCTGCCAGTGCTTTTTGCTAACTATTTCGTCTCAATCGTCTGTTCTAACTGCGGTGTAGTGCTTTCTCGTATGCCATAACCGACCAACAAGCCCACACCTAACAGTGCCACTAACCCGCCAGCAATCGCCCGTTTAGGGATATCAGCATAGCTCCATACCTTCACTTCATACTGAGACATCAGCCAATGTAGGTAAGCCATCTGCCACGGTAACAAGTCAAAGAACTCACGAGACTTTTTGAGTTTGACGTTCGAGTTTTTAAAAACTTGGTGTAACCGTTGCTCGACTTCTGCCATGTTTTCTACATAAATAGTGCGTAGGATTCGCAAATTACACGGTGGCTGATTGCTGTGGAAGGTTTCGAGTCTGGCTTCTGGATTACGGCTCAACCCAATCTTTACCCGTTTGAGGACGCATCCCGGAACCCATCCGTGGTAGCCTTCAGCCAATATGAGATAAATGAATCCAGGTTCATTATCGTTACGTTCTTGCCAGTAGTTTTGATTGTAGTGTGGCATAATTGCAGAGATTCCTTTATATATGGATTCAAAGAGACACTGGGAGCCGACAAACTTTCCAGTGTCTTTGTCTTTTAGTTTTCTTTTTCAATTTCTAGCCACTTCAAACCTGCTAGGTTCACATCTTGCGGATTCTGCAAAATAGTGATGTTCGCATTATCAATCTCATTTTTGAGGTATCCCAAAATCCAATCAGCAACCACGCCGATAGCGAATCCCCCGCCAGTACAGTATAGATACTCACCTTTAGCTAAGCGTTGGGAGACAGCGTCAAACAGTTTCTGAATGGCGTAGTTGTTAGCCACCCATTCAGACATCGCTCCATCAACCTCTGAGGCTATATCCTTGACTTTACCATTGCTACGTAGTGGTACACGCCATTGCCCAACCTCATCTAGTGCCGATAACTCTAAAGCTTGCTGGATATCAAAGTTTTCAGCCTGAATCGCGCCTCTGTCTGTACGGGTGAGGCTTTTGAAGATGCGATTGATGATAGTGTTCATTCCACCTCCCGACACAGGAGTTCTGGCAACTGTGGATAACTCTTCACCGTCCCACTCATAGCTACTGTAGGTGCAAGTTCCACCGCCCAAATCAAGCAAATTAAACCGCTCGTGTTTGTAAAGATTCACCACCTCTAAAGCAGCGCCCTCACCCTCATCTACGAACTCGCAATTCTTGACCATCACTTTGAACTCGATATCTTCCCAAACAAACTCTGATATCTGTTTGAGCATCTTATCCAACTCTTTGCGCTGTGGTGTAGACAGGGTAATGATTTTAAGCCAGAGGGTAATCTGTACTGGTTGGGTCTTACGTCGCCTAGCTTCCACAGCGCTCTTTAGCTGTTTGCGGTAATGGGTAAGAGCGCCTAGAATCCACACATCTAAGTGAGTCAGCTTGTTATCCTGACTGGACACGATGAGAGTGCCATTTACTCGGTCGATGGCATTGCCCACAACATAGTTTTTCTTGCGGTATCCAAAACACCCATCGTTCCTTAGTGGTGTTTCACCTTGAATTTGCTTGGCTTCTGCTGGAAAAGACTTGTATACACCATTGAGCCTACACTTTACCCTTTTAGCACCTGCATCAATATCAAGCTTGAAATCAATTGCCTTGTTGTTGTAAACTTTTTTAGCCTTGACGGATACCTGTTGAATTTCTTTATCTTGAGTCATTAGTTTCTTTTCCTGTACGGAAGCGTTTTGATACTTTGACGGACTACTGACGGGGTATTATCGCCACTACATCGTATTTTGAGAATGTGAGTCTTCTATTGACAACGAAATGTTAGAATAAAATTCTCGTTTGGCTAACAGTAATTAGTTAATTACTAGAGTGTTTATTAATTACTAATTACCGTTTAATTAGTGATATTTACTTCCAAACGGCTTTAGACTCTACAAAGCGTTTCTTACAGTTCAAACACTTGTATCTTCCGTCACCTAGCATTGTGAGCTTAGCTTCCCCACAGTGACAGCAATGAGGTTTTTGGTCAGATTGACTGGTACCCCCTATAGGGAGAAATGGTGACTGCTGACCGTTTTGGTCAATCCTTGTGGGAAGCGGGTTTCCGTCATCATCGGTCAAATTCTGGTCAGAACGGTCAGACAAAATGGTTCGTTTTTGGCTCGTTGCTAACCTACGTGTTTCTTCTATTGTTTTTGTATTAAATTTAGCTAAATCTAGATTAGGTAAGAAGTACAGTTTAGGCGACCTGGAATCAACTACTAAAGCTATCCTGAGTAACCTTGCATCGTCAGTTATTAAAGCATTTTTAGCCTCTATAAAGTCCTCTAAATCGTTCAAATTAGCGGCTAAACGCGATAAATTGGACTGACTGTTACGACTCTTCCCGTATGCTTCCAGGTACTTACGGATTTTTGGAATCCCTATGATTATCTCAGTAAAGAGCGCTCGGTCATCGTTGGTAAACCCTGGAAGCTGTTTTGTCATGACGGATTGTCCAGAAACTATCCAACCGACTCCCGTGTGGTGTGCCTGTTTCAGAACTTTCTTGAGATTAGCAGCAGCCGACATTGGGTCACTGCACGAATCAAGCGTGTTGTCGAGTTCATCCCACACCCAAAGTTGAAAGAAGTTAGCTGCATACTTGGTATTGTGTTTGCGGTATTCCCAATCGCTGATAGCATCATCGAACGACTTAACAGCGGCTGTGGTATCCCCATATTTCAAGAATGGTTTTAGCGGATATTGTAGGTCTTTTTGTGAGGTGTTTCCGTCTGGATACGACACATCAACCAAGGTATGGGGGATTTTTGCACCTTTCCCTGTGTTGCCCATCGTCCCACCCTCTTTAAGGATTGCACTTACCATCACAGCAGTAGTAGGAGTCTTACCCGTTCCAGGGTCAGCTATAAGTCGGTAGCGAATAGGTTGAGAAGTGATGTAATCAAGAAATTCCTCTGGACTTCCCGCCATTAGCTTAGCGTCTGACTCTTTCAAAGCAGGTTCGCGACGCAAGCTGACTACCACACAATCAGCTACATCCAACTTGCGAACACTGGTTATTTTGTGAATTCTAAGTCTATCAACTAGTTCCTTTGAATAAGTCTCTATCCGTTTAACGATGCTCATTGGGTCGTCCGATTTTTTGTAACCGTATCCAATGTCAAGTACACCGTCAGACCGCAGGGAAAAACCTTGAACCGCTAGCACCAAACCAAAATCCTCAAATAATTCCTTGGCTATTCTGTTTGCCAGTTCACCTTCTTTACTGAATTCTGCATTGATATAAACGGGTTGGGTCATTCCTTCAGTTAAGGTCTGTTCAAGAATTCGTGCCCGTAATTCTAAGGCTGATTTTACATCCTCTAATTGCTTATAAGCGTCATTATGTGTTGCTATCACTTTTTGTAGATGCTCATGATAGCTACCGTTGGTACTTAGCAATTGTTCGCGCTGGCTTTGGTGGCGGTCGTACACTTGTTTGAGGAATACGTCCATTTCTTCTATCATCTTGAAAGCTTCTTCAGTAAGCTCAAATTCCTTGGCTATTTCTTCTGCTACTAATTGCCGTTTACGTTGTTCAAATTCCTTGTTTAGGTTACTGTCAAAATTTTCAGCAAATGCGCTTAACTCTTCCTCTTTTTGTTCTGAGAGTAATCGCATTGACTCTAACTGCTCACTGAGTTCAGCGATTAAATTACCAGCTTTCACAAGTTCACCTTCATAAATCAATTCTGATTCATATGAATCCTTCAATTCTGCTGTAATTATTTCCAAGCTATTTTGTAATTTGAGTAGATTTTCACGTTTAGCTTTCAAAACTAATTCTAGTGTTTTCTTTTCATCTTGTAGAGTCTTGTGTTGTTTGTCTATCTTTTTCACAGAACTCTGTAAGCGCTCTATAGTCTGTTTTTTATTGTTCAATACGGTGTCATAACAAAAGGCTGACAACCCTCCTGTAAATAGTCCACCACCCAAGCCATAGCCTAATTTTTCAATCAAAGTTAGATTGGAACTAGAGACTAACAAACCACCTAAAAACCCAACACCTAAACTTGAGATGCTTGCAATCAATGTGTGTTTCTTCATAAAATACCTATTGAATAATGTTGAATCGGGTATTAGTTATCTTCCTAATACCCTTACTTGTTACTTAGCAGATTGCACAGATTTTTCGTTCAAACCTTTGATAAACTCTTGCGCTTCAGCCTCTACACTCCTAGCTTTCTCAAAAGCCTTATGAGCATTGGATTTTTGTTCGCTTAAGAGCGCTTCCTGTTGGGCGATAGAGTACACCATACCAGTTTGTTTAACTGCTGTTTTGTGGGATTGTACGATGTAGTCCACACCCTTTTCAGATGTAATCTTTTGCTGTTTCTGAAGCTCCAAGAACTGTTGATAAACTCGTTCCATTTCCACAGCACTAGATAATCCAGCAGCATAAGCTTTGGCAGATTCAGCAAGTGCTTTGTATTGAGACCCGATGTACTTATTTGCCCAACCTATCAATTCCTGATAGCGAATACCCCCTTCATATTTAGCCTTAGCGCGGTCGTAAGTCGCGACATCGACTGTTTTATCGATATCAGGATTAGTGACATCTGCAATCGGCTTGATGACGGGTACATGAACATTTCCGGCTATCGAATCAGGTGTGACTTGCGGTAAGCCTGGGAGCGTCACTGAAACCGACCTGGAACTTGAGTCGAAAGCTACAGCACCATTAATAGATGTTCTCACTTCTGGCACAGCATTGAAATCTGTAATTTTAGGCAGTTCAAGACTGTTTGACCCAGTTGTAGAATGATTGTTGGCAGTGCTAGAAGCTTGTGTGCTTGAAGATGTAGATGTAGAAGCCGCTTTTTTACGTGCGTCTACAGCTTTTTTAGCTCTTTCTTTTGAGTCCATATTCGTTGCTCCTAGTGAGTTTGTGCGCTTCAAATTTGATTTTCAGTCCGTTAATTTTTGATTGCAATCTCTCGTAATGCGCAATGAGATGCTCATCAATATCGAGTAAATCTGCAATCTCTTGGATGGTTTCTTGTCTTATGCGTTCATCATTCATTGGGGTATAATTATCATGCTTAGAGCAAAGTGATGCGACCGCTAGGCTGTGGTAAACTTCGCGGTCGCTCACTTTTAAAGGTTTTGGAAACTCTCGAATCTCGCGAAATGCATGACGGTAGCTTGCTTCCGGTTAGCTTTGCGCTCTTGGTCTTGATGCCAGTCGAGGTAGTCAGAAATCAGGCTACAACCATCTGATATAGTCAGGTCGTGAGAATCGTTGAAGTCCTTGCAATTACGCAATTTATCAAGAATTTCCCAAGCGCTCTCAAGGATGTCGAGTTGCAGGTGAGTAAGTGGCATATTTCTCCTTATTTACTAATCTCAGGTTCATCGGTTGGGGATTGTTGCCAATCGGCTTCTGTACCATCTATTTCATCCTGTGCCTTCTCCAAAAGTGCATCCCATTGGTCACCACTCCAAGTATTTGAATTTTCGGGGTAGTCATCTGGAATCTCAATCTCTACAGATTCTTCTGCAACGAAGTAGTAAGTAATGGTTTTAGATTTTTTCTTGCGTGGCATGGTTACAGAGACTCCTTTTTTAAGTGATATGTGTGTTGCAATGTCAGGTGGGCTTGCTGTATCAAAGCAGCGCTTTGTGAGTACTGTTTTTCATCGAGAAAAGTGCCCAGCCCTTCCAAAAAATCAGGTAGGGTAATCCCACATTGTTGAAGATGTAGAATCACCGATTTGGCAATCAGATGATTTTGCTGAAAGCGAAGCTCATAAAGGAGTTCGTGTAAAGTAGAGTGTTCGAGAAACATCGACTTTTCTCCAAGTTGGCTGTTAAGAGGGACATTAACCCTCATGACAACCGTTTAAGGGTCATCTGCAAGCATGGCAGTCGAGATACTTGCGCCGCTACACCATATGTAGTCCTGTGGGGAGTTATCATTTGCACTCTCAACTTTGCGGTTGCTGTATGGCGCGGTTGTTCGGCGCTCACATTTATCAATATAGAATCAAAAGTTTTCAAATGCAATACATTTGATATGACTGTTTCTTATTGATGAGTGTCATTCACATAAAACAATCGTATATAAATGTTATACGTTTGAAATCTTTTGAGTGATATGGTGGATATCAAACGTTATCAAAGCACCAACAAAGATAAGATACTGAAGTAAATATGCTTGCACTTCTGATGTCTCGAAAACGTAAACCAGTTGCTTACCGTATAGACTCGGTGATTTTAGAACTTTTGGCAAAACTAGCTCGGGAGCAAAATACTAGTGTCAACAGATTTCTTGAAAGTCATTTTTTAAAAATAGGAATTGAACGCGGGTTGATTTCACCAGATACAGAATTGTTGGGTGAAACTAGAGGTGGTGACCGTCGGAGTAAAAATGAAGGGGAAGATGATGAAAACTAAAAAAGCGCGTGAAAAACAAATATATTTTCCAGATTTTACAGTAGGTACAATATATCAAAATTTGTATGATGAAGATATTCCTAGAAAAGAATTATTGAATCATGCTAAAACGTATGATTTAGTACGTCAGTGGATAAAAACAAAAGGTAATTTTCATCTTTTAATAAAAGGTATGAATCATCGTTATTTGATAGAAGATGAAGATATACTTAACAAGTTAAAAAATGAAGAAATACTTACTACTGAAGAATATGATGAATGTCACACTTATATGGACTGGCTTGATAATATAGTGCAAATAATCAATTATGGATGGAAATATCTAAAACCTTTTTTTAGAGAAGTCAAGGTTGAATTAAAAACAGTAAAAGAAACGATTGTTGAGATTTTAAGAGAAATGTATGATTTTAGAGTTATAAAATTTTTTAAAAACTTTAAAATAAATGTACAAAAATTTGAATCAGACGATATAAATGCCTGTAAAAAATATATCGCATTAAAAATAACGGGTAATAACGAAATTAAATGTCCGGTAACAGAGACGCCTTCATATCTGTTAGAAGTTTGTATGAATGTAGTCGATAGATATGCAACGGAAGAACAAGATAGTAAATGTTTAGAATTAATAAAAGTACATTTTCAACTAACACAAAGATTGCTAGACAGAATACAACTTTGTCTCAGAAAAAATAGAAAAGATACATTGAAAAGATATAAAAGTAAAACTTGGCAAGAACAGATTGAATACTCTGGATGTGTAGGTGGTACTAAGAAACATATAGCACTGAGTAATAACCGTACATCTTAATCCTGCTTTTTGAAAAACGAGTACTGACGAGAAAAACATATGTACTATAAAGAAACCGCCTACAGATAGCGGTTCTAGTACTTCATGAATTTGTTTACAATATCTTTGCGCAAGAAAGCGCTAGCTTTGCCATGACTAATTTTAGCTTGTTTGATGATTTCTGCTCTAAGTGTGGTAATCTATCTTTTGATACTACGGTAGAACCTGAACGAAGTGTGCATTATGCTCGTATAAATTGCGCTCGTTGCGGTGCTTTCTATAAGTGGCAATCCAAACCAAAATCCGATCCTGTAGTAATCACCAAGCTTCTACAATCCCCCAACCTCGATGATTGGGAACGCAAATTTTTAAAAATCATAGCTTACAGCACTCCTACTAGAGGAGAATCAATTGTACTCAATCACTTAGCCAAAAAAGTAACTTAAGCATAAAAATACCCGCGTGTAATAGCGCGGGTTGGACTTATTAAGCAACCTTATCACTGGAAGAATATACTTTATGTTCCAGTTTATTAAGTCGGTCAATAAGTGCCTGAAATTCCTCACGGGTAGGCAATTCTTCAGCTTTTCCCATAAATGCACGAATAGCCCTTAATACAAATTCACTGTAAGGAATTCCCTTAGCACTAGCAGCTTCCCGAATTTCCTCTAATTCAGTAGGCGTGACCCTTACAGTCATGTTCACGTCTTTGCGCTCTTTCATCTCAATTAACCTTCAAAAAACCTATCTAAACAACCTATAACACATATGCACTGACATTGCCATGCAAATGTACCACTTTTATAAACTGTCCATATGCACTGACATTGCACTGCAAACGCTGTACATTGATAAATGTGAGGGGAAAACAAGAGGATGTGGCGCACCTCTACAGAATATCAGCCATTGTTCCCCAAACAAAAAATGACCGTCGTCAGACAGTCATCTGAAACAAACTGTAATTATCAAAGGATATCTCATGCCATCAGCTAAAAAGCAATCTAATACTTCCAAAGTCCGAAATAGCAAAGCACAATACAAAACTGGCAAAAATGAAATCTCTGAATCACAGTTAGTAGTCAGCTTCAACCCTTTACTCTCTCCTAAAGATGGTAAAGCTCGACTAACTTTTTGTGGTATCGAACACTCAACAATCACAGTCAAGAGTATCGAAAAACCCGTAATGAAGATTACTTTCAGTTGTCTGGACGAAACTCATGAAGCTCCTCAGAATTTAGCTATTACTTGTGATTATCGATTATCTGAAAAGAACAAACTAGGTCAGATTTTAGCAATCATGGGATATGAAATCAAAAAATCTAATGAGGTAGTTGATGAAGATGACGAATATGGGGTGAAGAGTACAGTTGTTAACCCGCGTGAGATTTTTGATTTTTTCCGATCTAAATGTGGTTTGGTTTACAAAGCTAATTTACTGGTAGCTACTCGTAAGAACAAAACAACAGGTGAGCGAGTACCCGCTCCCGGACTCTGGGATATTGACTATAAGACCCTTGTACCATTCCTAAAAAATGGTGAACATCTGCGAGATATGCTTGCTTCTGATGTCACTGATGAAGAATTTGAAAATCCTAGAATCGATATGGCAGATGATGAATAATCCATAAAAAGACACCTCCCTGTTTCTCAATGGGGAGGTGTTAAATGTCGTTTTTAGTGAGTTAAAAAATGTCTTCATATATCAATAATATCATAGATGATGATGAATTTGGTGGTGCTACTAATAGTGTTGCCAAAATTTTTCGTAAGCGTGAAACTCCAACACCGCCAATAGTTGATAATGAAGATGATGAATTTGGCGGGGCTAGGAATTCAATCGAAAAAATTTATCGTAGACGCGAAACTCCGACCACGCCCGTAGTCGATGATGAGGCTGATGAAGATAATGAAGAGTCAATCATCGAATGTAAGTACAAAATATTTAGTTCGTCTATCCCTAATAATCAGTGGTACATTAATCGCGAAACACTGACTGATAGTGTCAAAATTATCGGCTCATCAATAACAATTCCTCTAGTAATCGACACCGAATTCACCGACCAAAACCGCAAAAAATACAAGCAACAAAAGCGCCTAGGATTAACTACCCAAATTAAAGGTGTAGATGTAGACGTACCAAAAGAAATTTATACTCATACTCCATTGGTAAACACCGGACGGCGGATGATGGGATTAAAACCTTACCCAATGATTAGCACTGATTTCCATCCCATTGATTACCTCCGTGATTGTGGTCTAAAAATCGATTTAAGCCAAGGATATGATGATGAGCTTAGAACACTACCTAAATGCTTTGTCATCCTTTATGGACACTTTCTGACTGCTGAATTGAATGTGATTTGTAGTGGTACAGTTAAGGAGCGTATCAAGCAACTACAACGCTCAACTGGCGATGAGCAGATTACTTCCGGGCGTCGGGCATTCTGTCAAACCACCATTGACGGTATGAAACTAGATTGGGTGAGCCTCAAGCACATCATCACAATTAATGGTTTCGATTATGAATTGTGCTTAAAGCTGGTAGACACAGGCGCAATTCATGGAGTAGCCTCATATCAAGCTTTTTGTGATGCAGTAGGATGGAAGCTAACTGCTAAGGATAACTTCACCAAAGATGAAAAAGCCAAAATGCTTGATATGGCTATCGAGCGCCCGGTTGAATTTGAAGAGTACTCATTAGGTGATTTGGACGTGTACGAAGCATTAAATTGTTACTATGACCAGTGGCAAGTTGTATACGAAAAACTCGGTTTAAGTGAGTATTATCAACCTCCTAAATTAACAATTGGTGGAACAGTTAAAGATTTATTTGAATCGGCACTAGCGGCTAAACTAGGGCTAGATGCAACCGATGATGAAAATGTTAGTATTTGGCGCGATACCTTAACAGAAATAGTTGACCAATATATCAAGCCTGCTAGCGCTTCACACCTCCGTCAATTCTCAACAATGACACGGGCATTACTTGCTAAGGTTGAAGGTGGACGTTGCCGAAATAATCGCCCAACTGACGTGTTTATGCGTCGTAAAATCAAAGGTAAATATGATGTCTCACTAATTTGTGATATTGATATTTCCGGATGTTATGGTGAGGGTCAACGCAACCAAAGTTATTTTATAGGTGTTCCTTATATTTTTGATTATGAGGCTACCGCTAAGAATAATGATTATGTGTCTTTGCGTAAATGGTTGAGTGATTTAGGGGTTGATATCGAAAAATTGATATCAGCAGTTAACGATAACGACCGTGAACAATGGACTAATCAAGACAATTGGGGTGAACTCATATCAGGTGCGTGGTATGCTCGCATTAGCACCAAACAAACCTTAAAATATTGCCAAGATTACTTTGCTAGTTGGTTCACCACAACTAAAGATAATCTTGATATCTTAGCTAAGACAATCCGGAAGATGAAAGCAGATAGCGAGTTACAGGATACCGACTGGGTCGATTTTGATGAGGAAACAGGTACACTAAAAATCTTTAATAATGAGATTTGGAATGCAGTTTTAACCCATGATGGATTGCAATGGATTTTAGCCATAGCATCACCACGTCAACGTAATGAACTACTTGATAATGTTCAAATTTTAGCAGGCGCAATTTATCCAAAATCACAAAGAATTAATGAGTCAGACACACCCAAAGCGCTAGAAATACTAAAAGAAAAAGACACTAATTGGGAAGGTCGAAACACTACTGAAATAGTTAGAGATGAATTAGGAAATCTTGGAATCGACCGCAAAATGAGACAGTGCCATAGTTGGTTCGATATTAACTTAGGCGACCTTATCATCAACAATTTACTAATTGAACGCAAAAAAGCACAGATTGAGCATGGTAAAAAGTCGCCTCTAGATGTGTTATTTAAACTATGTGTGAACACCCTCTATGGTGACATGGTTAGCAAGTACTTTGTTACATCTAATCCGGTAGTAGGTAACAACATCACCGCAAGAGCAAGAGCGCTAGCTTGGTATATGGAGAAAGGTCTATACGGATGGCAAACGGTCACAGATGGGTGTGCTTTTGAGTTAAATGGTGTGATGTATCTTGGACGTGACAATATTAATGGAGAAACGGTTAATCAACACCGAAAAGACAGCCATCTAAAACGCTGGAAATTAAAACGACTACCTCTTAAAGAAACTGAATATTTAATGAAAAATGGTGAAATTTTTATCAATCAAAATGAAGAATTAAAAACAATTGGTAAAGGTAGTGACAACGCACACATTAACACCAAAGCAATGGAACATCTACAAGAACACTTTAAATTAGTAGATGTGTTGCATTCAGAAACAGATGCTATCAAAGTAAACAAAAATTTAGAAACTGAATTCAAACCACGTAAAGGACAATTCAGTTTTGAAACTAAGGATGTTTACTATGCTGGTGCTTTTCACGGTAGTGCCAATTATTTATTAGCTAATGATAGCGGTGTCTATATTAAAGCTAGAGGTTACGAAACCACTAAATTACATGAAAGTATAGGTGTTTCAGTTTCAGAAGAGGATGAAATCTCTTTATTTGATAGTGAGCGATACGGAAAAGAGAATAATCCGGCTAAGGATTTTATGACTCAGTTATTGAACAATCCTGACTCGATTAAACGTCAAGTACCCGCTATCAAATCAGGAATTCTCAAGATTAAAGACTATAAAAATCTAAGTTCAAAATATGACCAAATAGGAATTGAACCGGGTGATAGTATCTTACGTACTGTTTTGATGCAAGAATTTTCATTAGCTCAATTTACCTTCCAAACCTATGAACAATACATGATGTGGTTTGGTATGGTTAGCAAGCTTAAAGAACAAGATAAACAATCACTAGAGGGATATTTCTTAAACGACGATGGAACGCTGAAATTTGTAGAGATGGCTGAAAAAATTGACGAAATGATAGCTAACGGTGTAACTGCACCATTTGATGAGCTAGACCCTCACCGCAACAAACAAAGGTCAGAAAAACGTTCTGAAAAACCAACAAATAGTAAAGGTGCTAGTAAAAAACGAAAAAAAGTTTCTTTATCCCACCCAAGTCTAGGCGCGTATGAAACGCTGAAAGAGGTGCTGAACGAGTCAGGAATACCCGACTAACCCCTCACCCACCCAATCCATCCTGTTGACCCCTCCCGAGCCTTGCTGGCGATTTTAGGAGGGGTTTTGATTTGAGGGTCGCTCATTCGCAAGTAGAGGATAGCTTGTTGCGAGAGAGTCTCAATAATTTTCCTGCCAAATCCTGCCGAAAAAACAAAGTTGAGGGATTTTGGCAGGATTTAAAATCGCTAAAACCCTTAAGGTTAAAGGATTTTTTATAATACCGGACGCAAAAATCGCTTACTCTGGGGGTTAAGGGAAAATGCAAAACCGCGCGTGACTGCTAATGATGCGAGTGAGAATGAGAGGTCGCGGTGGCGGCGTGGCGGTCGGTGGCGGTGCAAAATTAGCGGGTATGGTGAGTCAGGTTTGGTCGGTGGCGGCGTGGCGGTCGGTGGCGGGGTGCTAGGGCGTTCTGGCGGTCGGTGGCGGGGTGCTAGGGCGTTCTGGCGGTCGGTGGCGGGGTGCTAGGGCGTTCTGGCGGCGTGGCGGTCGTGGCGGCTGCGGTGGCGGCGGTGGCGTGGTGCAATGGTGGCGGCGGAAGTACTTCTACGTGTGGAGATGTTCGCTTTGCTTGCGATCGCACCTTATGAAACATCGATACTGTAATAATTTCATCGTCTCTGTACATAATGTTCACCATTTACTTTGTCCGGTAAAAAGTGGACAAGGTTGCTGGTAACCCCCGCCTTATCTTTGTCCTCTAGTGCAGACATAGTGAAGTGGACAAGGTTGCTGGTAACCCCCGCCTTATCTTTGTCCTCTAGTGCAGACA